>JBKKAE010000363.1:0-3493 GCA_046714835.1 Actinomycetota bacterium
GGCCATCGGCGGGGGTGAGCTTCTCGGTGCCGCCAACGAGGATCGCCCCCACGATCTCATGGCCGCGCTCCCTCGCCGCCTCCAAGGCGGCACGCGTCACGGCCGGGTAGTGCTCCCCGTCCACGAGGGCGAGCGTTCGCATGTGCGTTCTCCTGGTGGTGGCCGTGTCGATGGGGCTGAGCGCCGGGCGATCAGTCGCCAGGAACGGGGTCGGCCACCTGGTCGGAAACCTGATCCGACACGGGCGCGGACTCCTGGATGAAGTCCTCGCCCTCGCGCTGCATCTGGGTCCCCGTGGCGATCGCGACCTTGGCCATCTGCTGGCGCTCGCCGAACGGGAACTTCCGGAAGATCGTGACCTTCCCGCCCTCGATCTCCAACACGTTGTAGCAGGGCTTGGTGTGCCCGCGCACGCGGAGGGACGAACAGGTGCCGGCGCTCGCCAGGTACATGTCCTCGAGCCGCCAGACGTAGGGAACATGCTTGTGTCCGGCGAGCACCACGTGCACGCCCGAGTGGACGAGCACCTCGAGAAGGTCTCCCGCGTCCATCACGGTGCTGCGTTCTCGTCCGGTGCCGGGGATCGGGATCAGGTGATGGTGCAACACGAACACCTTGAGATCCGCCGGTTCGGCGAACTGCCTCCGGATCCACGAGTAGTGCCCGCGACCCACCATCCCCTCGTTCAGGTCGGGCTCGCTCGAGTCCACGCCGACGATCCGGATCCCCTCCACGTCCACGGACCAGTTGCGTGCGCCGATCAGCTCCTCGAAGTGCAGGTAGCCGACGTTGCGCGAGTCGTGGTTGCCCGGGATCGTGTGCAGGGGTGCCTGGATCCGCTCCGCGTACGAGAGCCACGACTGGTACTCCTGCCGATACCCGTCGGTGGTGAGGTCCCCACTGCAGATCACCGCCGTGGGTTGCAGCTCGTTGATCTCCTCGATCACCCGATGGAGAAGGTTCGGCACGAAGTGCGGGGAACCGACGTGCGGATCGGAGATGTGGGCGATCGTGACCACGTCGGCAGTGTAGGGGCCGCCGACATCCACCGACGAGACGCCCGGGGAGGCGCAGCGGCATGGGACGATAGCGACCCGTGACCGTCCTGGACGTCGTCCTCCTCCTGCTGCTGGTGCTGTCGGCCTGGGGCGGCTATCGACGTGGCGCGCTGCTTCAGGTCGCGGGGCTCCTGGGACTGGGGATCGGGTTCGTCGTCGGGGTCAGGGTCGCGCCCCTCACGGCCGACCTCGTCCGGTCCGATCCGGCGAGGGCGGGCGTGGCCCTCGGGACGGTCCTTCTCCTCGGTGCGATCGGCGACGCGGTCGGTTCGGTCCTGGGACTCAAGCTCCGTCGGCGCGCCCGGGGAACTCGGCTCAAGGCGGCGGATGCGGTGGGTGGCGGGGCGCTCAGCGTGAGCGCGCTCATCCTCGCGATCTGGTTCCTCGGCCTCAACCTGGCGGCGGGGCCCTTCCCCTCCATCGCTCGATCGCTCCAACGCTCGGCCGTGGTCCGGGTCGTCGACACGGTGCTCCCGCCACCACCGTCGCTCGCGGCCCAGCTGGGGAACGTGCTCGACATCATCGGCTTCCCGGATGTCTTCTCGGGGCTGCCGCCACTTCCCGCCGACCCGGTGCCGCAGCCGGAGCAGGGTCTCGCCGCGAGGGCGGCGAGGGCGGCCCGCCCGTCGGTGGTCCTGGTCGCCGGACCGGCGTGCGACCGGATCCTCCAGGGCACCGGGTTCGTGGTCGAGGACGACCTCGTCCTCACCAACGCTCATGTGATCGCCGGCAGCAGCCCTCGGGTGGAGTGGGAGGGCCAGGTCTTCGACGCGGTGCCGGTGGTCTTCAACGAAGACCTCGACGCCGCCGTCCTTCGGGTGGAGGGGCTCGACGCGCCGCCGCTCGATCTGCTCACCGAGGAGGTCGCTCGAGGCAGTGGCGGGGCCGTCGTCGGCTACCCACACGGGGGCTACACCGAGCTCCCGGCCGCGGTCCGACGAGCGCTGGATGCGGTCGGTCGGGACATCTACTCGGAGGACGAGGCTCGCCGGCGCATCTACGAGCTTCAGGTCACGGTGGAACCGGGGAACAGCGGCGGGCCGTTCGTGCTACCCGGCGGACGGGTCGCAGGCCTGATCTTCGGCGCATCCGTCACGAATGACGACCTCGGCTACGCGATCACGTCTCCGAGGTTGATCCCGCTGGTCGATCGGGCGACGGCACGTACCGACGAAGTCGGTACAGGACGCTGCGTTGGCTGAGCTCAGCTCTCGACCTGCACCTCGACGCCCCTCGATCGCACGCCGGGCCGGATCGCCCGCCAGCCGTGTGGCAACTCGCCGATCACATGTCCCTCGCGCTCGAAGGCGAGCACCGACGGTCCGGCCCCCGAGAGACAGGCCGGAACCTGTCGGCTGCGGAGCTCATCGAGCAGGTCCGCAGACTCGGGCATCAGGACTGCCCTCGCGTCTTCGTGCAGGCGGTCCTGCAACGCGATGATCAGCAGCTTCGGGTCCTGCGTGAACGCGATCACGGTGAGCGCGGCTTGTCCGACGTTGAAGACCGCGTCTTCGCGCGGCACGGTCGGAGACAGAACGTCTCGAGCCGCTGATGTGGCGAGCCGCTCTTCGGGGACCAACACGACAGGAGCGAGGGAAGGATGCGGGTCGAGGCGACGAGCGATCCCGCCCGCGACGACGGTGAACCCCCCGTAGACCGCCGCGGCCGCGTTGTCCGTGTGACCTTCGAGGACCGCCGCGTGATCGAAGGCCGCCTCCGCCGCATCGACCGCCGGAACGCCGGCAAGGACGTAGCCGATCGCAGCGCCGGCTACCGCCGCAGCGGCGGATGACCCGAGACCACGCTCGAGAGGGATCCGGTTGGTCCCGTGCAGCGCGAACACCGGCACCGAGAACCCAGGGCGTTTGGCCGC
Organism: Actinomycetota bacterium; assembly: GCA_046714835.1. Taxonomy (GTDB): domain Bacteria; phylum Actinomycetota; class UBA4738; order UBA4738; family HRBIN12; genus JAJNBA01. The sequence continues at coordinate 2,932 of JBKKAE010000363.1, forward strand.
GTACGAGATGGCGCGGCTGACCATGTCGGTGCCGTCGGTCGGGAGCTCGTCGGCCCCCTCGCCCTCCCACGAGACACCAGGCTCGGCATCGTTGTCGACCGTGACCTCATTGCAGAGGTCCAGCGCGAGCCCGAAGCAGTCGAAGCCAGGGCCGAGGTTCGCCGACGTGGCCGGGACCCGGACGGTGATACGCATCTAGAGCCCCAACTCGGCGGCGACCACGGCGGGGTCGGCCGGCACGGTTTCCGGCCGCGCCGCCCCCGCGATCGCCCATTCCGGATCCTTCAGCCCGTGGCCGGTCAGAACGCACACCACCGTCGCGCCGGCCGTGAGGTTGCCCTCGGCATGCAGATGCAGCAGTCCGGCCACGCTCGCGGCCGACGCGGGCTCCGCGAAGAGCCCTTCTCGAGCCACCCGGCGATACGCAGCGAGGATCTCCCGGTCGGTCACGGCGAGGATCGCACCCTCGGACTCCTTCGCCGCCGCGACGGCCTTCTCCCATGAAGCCGGGTTCCCGATCCGGATCGCCGTCGCGATCGTCTGCGGATCCTTCACCACCTCA
>JBKKAE010000364.1:0-3844 GCA_046714835.1 Actinomycetota bacterium
CTCGTCGCGGAGCGGCCGCCCGGTGGGCGGCCGTTCTCCCGCGACGACCAGCTCCTGCTCGAGACGGCCGCGCGTCAGGCCACCGCGGCGCTGGATCGCGCGCGCCTGGACGCGCGCGCGCGGAACGCCCAGCTCGATGCCGAGACCAACCAGCTGCGCGCCGCGATGTTCTCCTCGGTCACGCACGACCTGCGAACCCCCCTCGCATCCATCAAGGCCGGCGTGACCAGCCTCCTGGACACCGCCGTGCAGCACGATCCGGCACAGGAGCGGGAGCTGCTCACGACGATCCTGGAAGAAACGGATCGGTTGAACCGGCTTGTCGGCAACCTCCTCGACCTGGCACGGATCCGAGCCGGTGCGCTGACCCCGACGCGCCAGCAGTCGGCGATGGACGAGATCGTCGAGATCGTCCTCGCCAGGATGCGATCCCGGCTGGCCAGACACGTCGTGACCGCGGATCTTCCCGCGTCGCTGCCCGACGTGTGGGTCGACCCCGTCCAGCTCGACCAGGTCCTGACGAACCTGCTCGAGAACGCCGGCAGGCACGCGCCCGAGGGAAGCGAGATCCAGGTGAGCGTCCTGTGGATGCACGGCGCCGTCCAGGTCCGGGTCGCCGACGAGGGCCCCGGCATCCCTCTCGACGAGAGAGATCGGGTGTTCGAGGCCTTCTATCGTGGCTCATCGATCCCGGAGACGCCGGGGAGCGGCCTCGGCCTGGCGATCGCGAAGGCGGTGGTCGTCGCGCACGGGGGGCGCATCTGGGTGGAGGAAGCGCCCGGAGGTGGCTGCGTGGTGGCGTTCGAGATCCACGGCGGGGATCCGCAGGCATGAACCGGGTCCTCGTGGTCGACGACGAGCCGCAGATCCGCCGTGCGCTTCGCACGAGCCTCGAGGCTCACGGCTACGAGGTCCAGACGGTGGGGACCGGCGAGGAGGCGGTGATCGGCGCCGCCGAGATGGCACCCGAGCTGATGCTGCTCGACCTCGGGCTTCCCGACCTCGACGGGACCGAGGTGATCCGGCGCGTCCGAGGATTCACGGAGCTCCCGATCATCGTCCTGTCCGTGCGGGACGGCCAGCACGACAAGGTGGCGGCGCTCGACGCGGGCGCGGACGATTACGTCACGAAGCCGTTCGCGATGGAAGAGCTCCTGGCGCGTGCCCGGGCGGCGATGCGCCGCGCGCAGCCGGGCGAGCCGACCCCACCTTCGCTGCGCTACGGCCCGCTCGCGATCGACCTCGGCCGGCGGCTCGTGACGCTCGACGGCGACCCCTTGCGACTCACGCCGACCGAGTACCTGCTCCTGGAGGCGCTGGCGACCAACCCCGGGAAGCTCCTGACGCATCAGTGGCTGCTGCGGAAGGTGTGGGGCCAGGGCTACGGCACCGAAACCACCTACCTGCGCACCTATGTCCGGGCCCTCCGCAAGAAGCTCGGCGACGATGCGCAGGCGCCGCAGCTTATCGTCACCGAACCCGGGGTCGGCTATCGCTGGATCGCGGAGAGCTCCGGCGCCGAGTCGTAGCATCCGTCGGATGGCGACGAGGACCGATGGTGGCGCGGGTGTCGGGAGCGCCCTGAAACGCGTTCTGGTCGGACGCGCCCTGTCGACCTCCTCCCAGGAGCATCAGCTCCTCCCGAAGTCGCTCGCCCTGCCGGTCTTCTCCTCGGACACGCTCTCCTCGGTGGCCTACGCCACCGAGGAGATGATGCTCGTCCTCGTCACGGCCGGCGTGGCCGCGCTGTCCTATCGCCTGCCCATCGCGCTGGCGATCGGCGCCCTCCTGGCGATCGTGGTGACGTCCTACCGGCAGACGGTGCGCGCGTACCCTCGGGGAGGCGGGTCGTACATCGTCGCCCGCGAGAACCTCGGAACGATCCCGGGTCTCGTGGCGGCGGCGGCGATCCTCACGGACTACGTCCTCACCGTGGCGGTGTCGGTCACCGCGGGGACGATCGCGATCACCTCGGCGGCACCCTCGCTCGTGGACCACAAGGTCTTGATCGCATCTCTCCTCGTGGCGTTCGTCACGGCGGCCAATCTCCGAGGGGTGAGGGAGGCCGGCGCCTTCTTCGCCCTGCCGACCTACGGCTTCGTCGTCATCGTGGCCGGCACGATCCTGACCGGGCTGTGGCAGTGCCTGTCCGAATGCCGGGTCGCGGACACTGCCGATCTGCCCGTCGAACCCGTGGGCGCCGTCACGCTGTTCCTCCTCCTGCGGGCGTTCTCCTCGGGCGCCTCGGCGCTCACCGGGGTCGAGGCGGTTGCCGACGGGGTGCAGGCGTTCCGGCGACCCCAGGCCAAGAACGCCGCCGCGACGCTCGCCATCATGGGGGCGCTCGCCACGACACTGTTCCTCGGCATCACCGTGATGTCCGCGCTCCTGGACGTTCGGATCACGAAAGAGATCGCGCACTCCAGGTCGGTGCTCTCGTTGATCGGCGACGCGATCTTCGGTCGCGGGTTCTGGTTCATCGTCCTGCAGATCTTCACCGCGGGCATCCTCGTGCTCGCCGCGAACACGGCGTTCCAGGATTTCCCTCGGCTCTCCTCGATCCTCGCGCGGGACAAGTTCGTGCCGAGCCAGTTCCGGAACCGGGGCGACCGCCTCGTGTTCTCCAATGGCGTCATCGTGCTGGCCGGTCTCGCCGTCTATCTGATCTGGCAATACGACGCGGAGCTCACGGACCTGATCCAGCTCTACGTGATCGGCGTTTTCACCGCGTTCACGCTCTCGCAGGCCGGGATGGTTCGGCGCTGGTTCCGAGTGAAGGGGGCCGGCTGGCGTTGGCGGGCGACGCTCAACGGCGTCGGGGCCTTCGTCACGGGCGTCGTGCTCGTGGTGGCGACGATCACGAAGTTCACGAAGGGGGCGTACGTGGTCGTGATCGCGATCCCGATCATCGTGATGCTCTTCTTGTTGATCAACCATCACTACCGGCGGATCGCGCGTCTCCTTGCCGCCGGCCGGCTCACGGGCGACGTCACGGCGACCAACTCGTTCGTGCTCCTGGTCGGTGACTTCGGTCCCGCCACCGTCGACGCCGTGTCCTACCTGTTCACGATCCGATGCCAAGGGGTCGTCGCGCTCTGGGTGGGGGCGGAAGGACGGCTCGAGGAGGCCCGCGAGACGTGGCGGCGTCTGGCCCCTCGTTTCGACGACCTCGAGCTGCTGCCGCGCGCGCAGGAGCATCCGGTCCGCGCCCTGCGCCGGTTCCTGAAAGAGCGGGCGTTCGGAACGGATTTCGTGACGGTCGTGGTCCCCGAGGTCGTGTCCTCTCGAGCGCTCATGCAGATCGTCCGCCAGCGATCCACGTTCCTGTTGAAGACCTCGCTCCTGTTCCAGCCCGGCGTGGTGGTGACGAACGTGCCGCTCGTGCCGGGAGAGCCACAGGCTGCGGCCGGCGCACGTCCCGTCGAGCGGCCTCGAAGCGAGGTCATCGTCCCCGTTTCGAGCGTGCACGATGCCACCGTCCGGGCGGTCGTCTACGCGAAGTCCCTCCAGCCCTCGTCGACCGAGGCGATCCACATGGCGACGGATCCCGAGGAGGTCCCGGCCGTGGTCGAGGCCTGGCACGAGCGGCGCATGGATGTGCCGCTCGTCCTGGTCGAAGCGCCCTTCCGCGATCTCGGCCCCCCGCTTCTGGAGGAGATCCGGAGCCGAACGGCTCGCGGGGACACCGTCGTGACCGTCGTCCTGCCGGAGCTCGTGCCGGACCACTGGTGGCAGAACCTGTTGCACAATCAGTCGGCGCTCTTCTTCAAGAGGATCCTGCTCTTCGAGCCGCACGTCGTCGTGACGAGCGTGCCGTTCCACCTGGCGGCGCCGGAAACGCTTC
>JBKKAE010000365.1:0-2586 GCA_046714835.1 Actinomycetota bacterium
AGCCCAGCAGGATCGTCGCGAGGACCCACACGACGACCGAGACCGCCGTGCCCCACAGCAGCCACGAGAAGCCTGGCTGACGCCGGTTGGGCACCACCTTGAAGATGATCGTCATCGCGACGGCGACGAGGGCCACGCCGATCGGCCACCGGATGAACGACCAGAGACCGGAGCCTTGCGACGCGGCTGCGCCGTTCGTCGCCTCGCCGACCGAACCCCCGGCGACGATCACGGCGAGACCGGCCATCAGCATCACGCCGACGGTGGCTGCCAGCGCGAAGGCGAGACCGTATCGCTGCCGAGCGCTTCGGTGCTCGTCGACCCCGTAGATCCGATTCGCCGCACGCTCGAGGTGCGTCATCCCAACGGTCCCGGAGAAGAGCATCCCCGCGAGTCCCGCGATCAGGGCGGTCGTGCCCGACGACGGCTTGGCCTTGGCGAGCGCCTCGGTCAGGATGCTGCCCGCCGGCCCCGGCGCGAATGACTTCGCCGCATCCTCGAGCACCCCTTTGAAGCCGGGCATGTCGAACGTGGTCACGAGCCCGATCACGGCGATCACGGCGGGTATCAAGGTGAGGACGGACGAGTGACCGAGCGCCCGCGCGTAGGAGGTCCCGTCGACCACACGGAAACGGATCGCCGCGTCCCACAGGAGGTGCGCGGTCCCGGTTTTCCGGAGCTGGTCGTGAGCGTCGCCGGCATCCTGGCGATGGGTCTCGGGAACGGTCGTCGCGGTGTGCATAGACCCCCTTCGCTGGTCTCAGTTGCCCTTTCCCGCCCCGGCGCCTTTCCAACCGGATACCGGCTCATCCGTTCAAACCGCCCGGCCTTGCGGCATGCTGTCGGACGTGAGGCTCGCGCTCGTCACCCAGCTCATCGATTGGCTCCGGCCCTTCTTCGTCTCCTTCGGGTACGTGATCGTGTCTGTGGCGATGTTCTTCGAATCCGCGGCGTTCACCGGGATCTTCGTGCCGGGTGACGTGATCCTCGCGCTCGGAGGGGTGTACGCGGGAAACGGAGAGCTCGCGCTGGCGGGTGTGATCGCGTGCGGCGCCACCTTCGGGGTGCTCGGCGCGACGGCCGGCTACTTCTTGGGTCGACGGTACGGCGACTCGTTGCTGCGGAAAGTGCCGATCCTCCGGCGATTCGAGCCCCGCATCGATCAAGCCCAAGCTTCGATCGCCGCGAACGCGGGGAAGACCATCGTCCTGGGGCGGTTCATCACCGGGGCCGCGGTGTTCGTCCCGTTCGTCGCAGGAGCCTCCGGCGTGCGTCCCCGGACCTTCTTCGTGTACTCGATCCCGACGATGGTCGTCTGGACCTCGGCCCTCGCGCTACTCGGCTTCTTCGTGGGGAACAACATCGGCACGATCGACCGGATCCTCTCGGGCGTCGGCCTGGCCGGTGTCGCGTTGGGACTCTTGCTCCTCGGGATCTGGATCCTGCGGCGGCGGCGGGGGCGGGGGCGCGCGTCGCAGCTCCCTCCGACTGTTCCCGATGATCTTTCGAACGGGATCGACGACGAGTGATGGTGGGGGCGGCGAACCGCTAGTTGCGCCGATCCCTGCCGTCGTCGACCACCAGGAGCTCGTCGAACAACGACCGGTAATAGACCATCGCCTTGCGGAGCGCCTCGGTGTTCCCGTCGGCGTCCTCGCGAGCCTCCTTCACGGCGATCGAGTGCGCCGACCGGTAGTTCTCCACGACCTCGGGGTGCTCGACGGACACGTCGGCGGCCCGGCGGTCGAAGTCCTCCACCGGGTAGCCGCGCGTCGCCATCACCTGCTGGATGAGCGAGTCCGCGTCCGAGACCGCCTCGGCGGGCGCATCCACGAACTCCGCCTGCACCTTCGTCCACTCGTTCGCGAAGCGGTCGTGATCGGACCTCGAGAGCGGCCGAACGTCGAGTGCGTTCACGCGATCGCGGCGCTCCCGCAGCTCGGACTCGGCGAGTCCCCGGTCGCCGGCCCGAGACATCGCCCGGTCGTACTCCGGTCCGAAGTCGCGTTGCAGCTCACGGGATCTGGCCTGTCGGACCAGGAACCAGATCAGTGCCGCTGCCGCGATGACCCCGACGATCACCACGACCCATACCCATGTCTCCATCGGTCCCTCCTTGTCCTCTTCCGAAACGCTCGTACCCGGTCGGCGGCTGCCCGAACCGCCAGGGAAGCTGTGGGAGGATGGCGTGAGCGATGACCGAGTCCCGCAGGGAGACCGACTCGATCGGGCCCATCGAGGTCCCAGCCGACCGTTACTGGGGCGCGCAGACGCAACGCTCGCTGCACCATTTCTCGATCGGGGACCCCACGGCCGATCGGATGCCGATGGAGGTCGTCCACGCGCTCGCGCTTCTGAAGAAGGCGGCCGCGCTGGTCAACGCCGACCTCGGGCTCCTCGATGGGCACCTGGCCGACCTGATCGTCGCCGCCGCGGACGAGATCCTCGACGGCACCCTCGACGAGCACTTCCCCCTGTTCGTGTGGCAGACGGGCTCCGGCACCCAGACGAACATGAACGTGAACGAGGTCATCTCGAACCGTGCGATCGAGATGGCCGGCGGCGAGATCGGCTCCAAGGTCCCGA
>JBKKAE010000366.1:0-2704 GCA_046714835.1 Actinomycetota bacterium
GCGTCCGCCGGGTGCTTGGCGCGCTTCGGGATCGCCATGTTGTCGACCCACAGGATGCCGCCCGCGGAGGGCACCACGAACTTCAGGTCGGGATTGTCGAACTGAAGCTGGAACACGTCGCCGGACCACGCCATGGTCACCGCGAGCGAGCCCGCGGCGAGCTCCTGCGCGTACTCGTTGCCGTAGTAGCCGCGCACGAGCGGCGCCTGCTCGCGGAGCACATCGTTCGCGGCGCGGACGTCCTCCTCGGTCGCGTTCGCCGGCTCGACCCCGTTGTGCAGTAGGGCGTGGCTGTGGGAGTCGCGAACCTCGCTGAACATCCCGATCTGGCCCTCGAACGCGGGGTCGAGCAGGTCCGCGAAGCCGGTGATGTCACGCCCAGTGAGCGCCGGGTTGTAGGCGATGCCGGTGATGCCCGACTGCCACGGCACGCTGTGCGCGTTGTTCGGATCGAACGACGGGTTCTTGTACTTGTCCGCGGCGTTCGCCACGAAGTTCGGGACGTCCCTCTCGACGTTGATCGCCTCGAGATAGCCGAGTCCGGCCATCTTGCCGATCATCCAGTCCGTCATGACGATCAGGTCCCAGCCGGTGTCCTGGCCCGCCGCCAGGGCAGGCTGGATCGTCCCGAAGAACTCGGAGTTGTCCTGGATCGACTCCTGGTAGTCGACGTCGATCCCGGTCTCCTCGGTGAACTGCTGGAGCGTGGGCGACGCGCCCGCATCGTCCTGGTCGATGTAGAGCGGCCAGTTCGCGAAGATCAGCGTGCCGGCAGGCTCTCCGCCTCCGACCACGCCGCCGCTCGCGCCCGCCGATGCGCCGGGACCGATGCCGCACGCGGCGAGGATCGCGGGAAGCGACAGCATCGCCCCGCCGGCCACGGCTCCACGGCCCGCGCCAGCGAGGAAGGCGCGCCGGCTGAGCCGGCGTTGTCGGTCAAAGGCACGCCTCACCGCGCGCTCGATCTGGCTGTCCCGGTCACCCATGTCGATCCTGCCTCCTCACTCGGTTCACGGCCCTCTCAGGCCTTCCCTTGCTCCGTCGAGATGACGAACGTGTGCTGCGGCTTCCACGAGAGCCGGACGCGCTGCCCATCGGCGAGCACCTCCGACGCTCCGCTGGTCTCCAGGTTCTGTGCGTACACCACGAGCCGGCCGCCATCCGCTGTCTGGACGACATACTGCGTGCTGACACCAATGTAGGACGAGTCGAGGACCACTCCCTCGACTGCGTTGCGAGACGCATCCGCCGCGCCGGACGCCCCCTCCGTGAGGGGCTGGACGTGCAGCTTCTCCGGGCGAATGCCGATACGGACCTTTCCCTTGTCGACCCCATTCGCCGGAGCGCGGAGCAGTGCGCCGGTCGGCAGGCGCACGGTAAGCGTCCCTCCGTCGTGGCCGGCCACCTCGGCCTCGAGCAGGTTACTCACGCCGAGGAAGTTCGCGTCGAAGTCGCTGTGCGGCCGCTCGTAGAGCTCCTCCGGGGTGCCCAGCTGCTCGATCTGTCCGCCCCGCATCACGGCGATCCGGTCGGACATCGTCATCGCCTCCTCCTGGTCGTGGGTGACGAAGACGAAGGTGATGCCGATCTCGCTCTGGATGGCCTTGAGCTCGATCTGCATCTGCTTTCGCAGCTTCTGGTCGAGCGCTCCGAGCGGCTCGTCCAGTAGGAGGACCCTGGGGTTGTTGATGAGCGCGCGTGCGAGCGCGACCCGCTGCTGCTGACCGCCCGAGAGCTGCGACGGCCTGCGGAGCTCGTAGCCGGGCAGCTCGACGAGCTCGAGCATGGAGGCCACCTGGCTGCGGATCGTGCCCGCCGGGGCCTTTCGGCGCCGCAGGCCGAACGCGATGTTCTCGAAGACGTTGAGGTGCGGGAAGAGCGCGTAGTTCTGGAAGACGGTGTTCACGTCGCGCTTGAACGGTGGCAGCGAAGTGACGTCGGCGTCGCCGAGGTAGATCGTCCCCGACGTCGGCGCCTCGAAGCCGCCGATCATTCGCAGCGTCGTCGTCTTGCCGCAGCCGGACGGGCCCAGCATCGTGAAGAACTCACCGCGGTCGATGGTGAGGGAGACGTCGTCGACCGCGGTCATGTCCCCAAAGCGCTTGGAGACTCGTTCCAGCCGGACGTCTGACTCGGGCACGGACAATCTACTCGGGCCGCTCGAAGGGGTGTGCGGCGAAATATAGGCGAGGCGTCAACCGGCGTCCCCGGACGTCGCGACATGGGGCGGCGTCCAGCCGTGGATGAGCTCGTCGTGATACCGAGGCGAGGCGTCCGGATCCGCCGCGCTCCTGGGAACGGGCGCCATCGGGACGCGTCCGCGGATCGCATCGGCGTAGTAGGGACAGACGTCGGTGAGCGGACACAGCCCGCAGATCGGCCGTGGCGCACGACACGTGTCGCGGCCGTGGCGGATGGTCTCGACGTGGAAGGCGTACATCTCGTCCGACCGCAGGATCCCCTCCAGCAGGTCGTGGGCCCGATCGAGCGGCGTGCGTGGCGGCAGCATGCCGAGGCGCGGGGCGACGCGGTGGACGTGGGTGTCGACGGGCATCGCGGGACGCCCGAACCCGAAGAGCAGGATGATCGAGGCGGTCTTGCGACCGATGCCGGGAAGCGCGGTGAGCCACGCCCGCGCCTCCCCCAGTGGCATGGTCCCCAGGAACCCCAGGTCCCATGAGCCGCCGGTCGCGTTGTGCACCTC
>JBKKAE010000367.1:0-2685 GCA_046714835.1 Actinomycetota bacterium
GTGCGATCGGCGACGAGCTCCATCGCCCGCATCGCGCCCCGCCCGCGCACGTCGCCGACCGCGCCGAGCCGATCCTTGAAGGCTCGCAGCCTTCCTTCGATCGTCCCGCCGACGGCGCGGGACCGGTCGAGGAGCCCCTCCGCCTCGATCTTGTCGAGCACGGCGAGCGCCGCGGCCGCCGCGACCGGGTTCCCCCCGTAGGTGCCTCCCAGTCCGCCGACGTGGACGCTGTCCATCAGCTCGACGCGGCCCGTCACGGCGGAGATCGGCAGCCCGCCGCCAAGGGACTTCGCGGTGAGGACGATGTCGGGGACGACGCCTTCGTCCTCGATCGCGAACCAACGGCCCGCACGGCCCATGCCCGACTGGATCTCGTCGGCGATGAAGACGATGCCGTTCGCCGCGGCGAACTCGGCGAGACCGGCGATGAAGCCGGGCGCCGGCACGATGAAGCCGCCCTCGCCTTGGATCGGCTCGATCAAGATCGCGGCGATGTTCTCCTCGCCGATGTGCTTGTGCATCTCGTCGAGCGCGTAGGCGAGGCAGGACTCGGCGCACGTCTCTGCGGTCCCGCCGGTCGGGCATCGGTACGGGTATGCGAGCGGCAAGCGGTAGATCTCGGGAGCGAACGGCCCCATGCCCTGCTTGTAGGGCATCACCTTGGCGGTGAGCGACATCGCCATCAGCGTGCGGCCATGGAACGCGTGATCGAACACGACGATCCCGGGACGGCCCGTGTGCTTCCGTGCGATCTTCACCGCGTTCTCGACGGCCTCCGCGCCGGAGTTCGCGAACATCGTCTTCTTCTCGTGGTCGCCGGGCGCGAGCGTGTTGAGGCGCTCGGCGAGCTCGATGTAGGGCCCGTTCGCGGTCACGTGGAAGCACGTGTGGGTGTCGAGCTCGAGCTGCCGCTGAGCCGCCGCCACCACCTCCGGCGCCGAATGCCCGACGTTCAAGACGGAGATGCCGGTGGCGAAGTCGATCAGCCGGTTGCCGTCGACGTCCTCGACGATCGCGCCCGCCGCGCGGGCGGTCACGATCGGATGGAGGTTCGCGACGCCGCGGGGGACAGCGACGTCGCGCCGCGCGAACCATTCGCGCGACCGTGGCCCCGGGATCTCGGTGACGAGCTTCCGCTCCTGCGGGATGTCCATGACAGGGTCCTCCGTTGGCCGGCCTCTGGGGTGGGTCGCGGTTCGTCGCCCGGGAGTATCGTGCGGATCCCGCCGCTTTGTCAGCCGGCCGTACGCTGCCGAACAGCGCAAGGACCCGGAAGCGCCCTCCGCACCGCTGCACCACACTCGGAGGATGTCGCGCGAAAGCTCGTCCGGGCCGACCGCCCTCGATTTCTGGCTCGGTGACTGGGGCTGCTCCTGGGAGGGCGGCGGGGGCAGCAATCGCGTCACCAAGGAGCTCGGTGGCCACGTAGTGATCGAGCGCTTCGGATCGCTTCGACCCGAAACCTGGTCAGGGATGAGCCTCAGCGTCTTCGACGAACGGAACCGGTGGCGTCAGACATGGGTCGACTCGACCGGCAACTGCTGGGCATTCCGTGGATCGCCACACGCTGAAGGGTTCTCCTTCTCCGTGACCGAGGCCGAGGAAGACCGCGAGATCGAGAAGCGCATGGTGTTCTTCGACATCGAGGTAGACAGATTCCGATGGCGATGGGAACGCTCGGTGGACGGCGGCGCCACGTGGAAACGGATGTGGACGATCGATTACCGACGCGCCGATCGATGATCCGAGGAGGTGTGTCCACCTCTGGAATCGTTCATCTCGCGCAGCATCGCGGGGACGGCGTGATCTCGAATCGCCTCGGCCACCTCACGTCCGATCGAGCGAGATCGACGTCCGAACTCGATCACCCACCATTTGTCTCCGATACCCATCACGTGTCCCAAGCGCCGGTAGAAGCCTGGGGCGCCGTAGGTGACGCCATAGTTGATGTCGACCCTGGGTCGGGCGGGGAGTTGGTCATTCGCGTAGCGGGCCTCGTCCCATACAGCCTTCTGGACGACGGCGATATTTAGTGTGAACTTCACGTAGTTCGGTTGGTTTGCGGTGGACTTCTGTAATCCGATGAGAGCCCAGTGGTCATCGGACGGGAGTTCATAGCGGCCGCTTGATCCTTTGAAACCCATCGAGCGAACTGGGGGACTGATGATGTCTCGGACCATCACCCTGTATGCCTCCTGCGAGCTCCGCACGACATCTACTCTAGCCACTCGCATCCACGACCAGGACCGCGGAGGGATGGCAAAGAACTTGTAGAGACGGCAGGGAATCGGCACCACTCGGCAAGAATCCGCTAGCCCTTCCGGTCCGCAGCTCCTAGCGTTGTTCCCGTGCTCCGGTACATCGCGCGCCGGCTGCTCTACTCCGTCCTCGTCCTCGTCGTCATCTCGATCCTCACCTTCCTGATCTTCGTGAAGCTGCCGGCCGGTGATCCTGCCAGGCGAGCAGTCGGCAGGAGGACCGACCCGGAGCAGATCGCGAACGCGCGAGAGGCGTTCGGGCTCGACAGGCCGCTGATCGTCCAGTACGGGCGCTTCGCCAAGGGGCTGATCCCGCTTCCCGGTACGTTCCTGTCCGAAGACGTCTACTACTCGTTCTCGAACTATCTGCCCGTGCGAGAGGAGATCTGGCGCAGGCTCCCGGTCTCGGCGATCCTCGGGTCCGGCG
>JBKKAE010000368.1:0-3959 GCA_046714835.1 Actinomycetota bacterium
TCCGACGGCGCGGTCGCCATCGTGATGGCCTCGGAGGACGCTGCGAGGAGGCTCACCGATCGCCCTGTGTGGGTGCAAGGCGTGGGCTGGAACCTCGATAGCACGTATTGGACGAACCGCGACCTCGCCTACCCGGAGTACGTCGAGAACGCGGCGCGGATGGCCTACGGGATGGCCGGGGTCAACGAACCTCGCAAGGAGATCCATGTCGCCGAGCCCTACGACCCCTTCGACTACAAGGAGCTGCATCACCTCGAGGGGTTACTGCTGTTCGACCGGGGGAAGGCCCCGGAGGCTGCCGCGGCAGGCGTCACCGCCCGTGACGGCGACCTCCCGTGCTGCCCGTCCGGTGGGCTGCTCGGCGTCGGGAACCCGATCGCGGCGGCGGGCCTGAAGAAGATCGCGGAGCTCTTCTGGCAACTCCGGGGCGAGGCCGGCGCCCGGCAGGTCCCGGGCACCCCCGAGCGCGGCGTCGCGCAGGCCTGGGGCGACCTGATGCAGGTCGGAACCGTCGTCGTGATGGGGAATGATGGCGGGCCGCTCACCACGGCAACGCAATCACATAAGTCGCCGCCCCTCGACCCGCGGGCCACCCCGCTCTCCGACCAGGAGTTCCGTTCGGCGACCGGCGCGGTGGAACAGCGGCTGGACACGCTCTACGACTGGGACGCGGGCGAGGCGATCGGTGCGTTCCTCGACGGACTCCGCGAGCAGCGCATCCTCGCCACCACCTGTGTCTCGTGCGGAAGGACGCTCGTCCCGCCGCGCAAGTTCTGCGAGCGCTGCTTCCGACCGACCGACGGCTGGACCGAGGTTCCGCAGACCGGCAGCGTGGAGACGTTCTCGATCTGCCACGTCACCTGGGACATGCAACCGCTGGAGGAACCGCAGATCCCGGCCGTGATCCGGCTGGACGGCACGAGCGAAGGCGGCTTCCTCCATCTCCTCGGTGAGGTGGCGCCTGAAGACGTCCGCGCCGGGATGGAGGTCGAGGCGGTATGGAAGCCGGCGGGTGAGCGCGCGGGTTCGATCCTCGACATCGCGTACTTCCGTCCGGTGGACCCGGAGGTCCGTCGTGAGCTCGTGGCCGCTGCCTCCGCCGAGACAACTCTGGGATCCGCCGTATGAGTCCGACGAAGATCCCTGGCGAGCTCTCGGTCTCGTTCCGCTACACCCCCGGCGTCGGGAACACCTCGTTCTTCGAGGCGCTCCGCGATCGAGGGGTGTTCCTCGGCTCACGGTGCAACGGGTGTGGCGTGACGTACGTGCCCGCACGCATCTTCTGCGAGCGATGCCTCGCCGAGCTCGAACCGAGCGAGGAATGCGGACCCGAGGGCGAGCTTGTCTCGTGGACGGTCGCGCGCGTGGACGTGGACGACCGACCGCTCGACGAACCGGTCACCTACGGGTTGGTTCGACTGGACGGCGCGGACACGGTCTTCCTCCACCGGCTCGTGGACGTCGACGGCGATCCGACGATCGGGATGCGTGTGCGTGCCCTCCTCGCCTCCGGCCGAGAAGGCTCGATCCTCGACGTGAAGGGGTTCGCGCCGGCGGGCGCCTAGCTCATCAGACGCCAGTCGACGGTCACCACCTGCACCGGGTTCGCGATCCCCTTCAACGAGACCTCCCGGGGCTCTCCGCCGGCGAGCTCGCCGATCCCCTCCAGGGTTTCGATACTGGCCAGGACCTGCCCGCCCTCGGCGAGCGCCCCGATCCTCGCCGCGGCGTGCACGCCGGCGCCCTCGTAGTCACCGTCGACGCGCGTGGCCTCTGCCGCGTGGAGGCCGATCCGGACCCTGGGGGCGAAGCCGTGCTCCCGGCGGTGCTCCGCGAGCTTCCGCTGGATCGACGCGGCACAGGTGAGCGCCGCGCGGGCGTCCGGGAAGGCCACGAAGAAGCCGTCCCCCGCGTGGTCGACCTCCTCGCCGGCGTTCTCGGCGAAGCAGCGCCGGAGGGCCTCGTCGTGCCAGTGGAGCAGGTCGTGCCAGGCCTCGTCGCCGATCGCCTCCACGAGCGCGGTGGATCCGACGATGTCGGTGAACATGAACGTGCGGACCTCACGGGCGGCGGGCGCTCTCGTGACCCGCGCCAGCAGGGCAGCCGAACGAGCCGCGTCCGGCCCGGCGCCGAGCCGTTCGAACGTGGATCGCGCCGCCTCGAGCTCGAGCTTGGCGGACTCCGCGTCCCCCGCGGCGACGTGTGCCTCCCCCAGGAGGACCGCGGCGGTCGCGGTCTCGAAGGGGGCGTCGACCTCGCGCCAGAGGCGGCGGGACTCGCGGAACCGGCGGGCAGCCTCCTCGGGCTCCTCGCGCAGGAGGGCTGCGACGCCGGCCGCCTGTGCGGCCGCGGCCCGGATCGCGGCCGTGCCGAACTCTTTCGCGATCTCCTCGAGCTCCGCCGCCGCGGCCGCGGCCGTGCCGGCGTCGCCGCGGATCCTCGCTATCTCGGCCTGCGCCGGGAGCAGTCTCGCTCGAGCGAGACGGTTCCACGTCAGTTCCTCCAGACTCCCGCGGATCGAGGCGGCCGCCGCGTCGGGATTCCCCTGCGCGAGGAGCAGGAGAGCCCGGCCGGGCTGCGGCTCCTCTCCCAGCTCCTGGGCTTGCCGGAACGCCTCCTCCGCGCCCGCGAGGTCGCCCATCCGCAGGCGCACCTCACCCAGCTCGTGGAAGGCCGCACCCGCGATGGCCGGGTGGAAGTCCCGAAGCTCGTCGCAGGCGCGGCGCACCTCGGCCTCCGCCTCGGCCCAGGCTCCCGTGAGCCTCATGAACTCCGCGCGATGCACGCGGCAGATCCCGGGGAAACCGGTGATGTCCTGCCTCTCGCACCATCGCTTCGCCACGTCGGCCCACTCGCTCCCGCGGCGGTAGTCGCCCATCTCCCGGCAGGCCGCCATCACGTTGCAGAACACCGCCCCGGTGGTGAAGGGGCCGATCTCACCGCCCACCGCAGCGGCGGCGGCCCCCTCCATCAGCCCCCAGGCCTCGTCCAACCTGCCGGTGACCGCGAGCACTTCGCTGCGACGCATCGCGCCCCACACCGGGAGATCGGGGTCGTCGGACCGCGATGCGATCTCCACGGCCCGGTCGTAGTGAGCGAGGGCGTGATCCAGCTCCCCTCGCCCCTGCGCGAGATCCCCGTGCGCGAGCGCGAGGTAGCCGTGGGCGACGGACTCCGGCTCGTCTTCGAGGAGTTGCTCCGCCCGGCTCAGCCAGCCCTGTGCAACGGAACCCGCCAGCTTCGCCCCGTATTGCCGGCGCAACGTGAGCGCCAGGAACGCGGCCCGCGATCGGTCGCCCCGTTCGAGATGCGCCGCGTACGCTCGCTCGAAGATGGCGATCGCCTCGCCCGGGAGTCCGATCCACCACGCGGACTTCGCCAACGCCTCTAGATCCACGGCCTCGAGGCCCCGGCGGGCATCGTCCGCCTCCTTCAGCAACCGATAGGCCTCTGGCCAGGCTCGACGAGCGTAAGCCAGGCGGCCAGCCTCCAGCGGATCGGGAGTGACGACGTCGCTCATCGGGGCTCAGTCTCTCGCAAAGAAGCTCCGTTTCGGAAGGGGTAATCTCGAAGGCCATGGAATTCGAGCTAACGTCCGAGCAGCGGCAGGTCAGGGACCTGGTCCGCGAGTTCGCGACCCAGGAGATCGCGCCGGGTGCGGGCGAGCGCGACGAACACGAAGAGCTCCCCCTCGACATCGTGAAGAAGCTCGGTGAGCTGGGGATCTGCGGCGTTCCGCTCCCCGAGGAGTACGGCGGGCTGGGCGCCGACGCCATCACCTGGGCCCTGGTCATCGAGGAGCTCGGGCGGGCGGACTCGAGCGTGGCGGTCACCGTTTCGGTCGCCTCCGGCTTGGCCGGCGGGATGGTCAGCCGGTACGGGACCCATGCGCAGCGACAGCGGTGGCTTCCGCCGATCGCGGCAGGCGAGATGCTGGCGGGGTTCGGGCTCACCGAGCC
>JBKKAE010000369.1:0-2897 GCA_046714835.1 Actinomycetota bacterium
GTTATAGGCGTCCGGGCCCCAACCCACCACGGCGGTATCCACGACGTGGGCGAAGAGGAACAGGATGATCGCGACGCCGGTCACGCGGTGGAGGAGCCAGCTGTACTGGCCCACATGGCCCTTGTACAGCGGGCCGAACTGGCCCTTGCGTTTGGTCTCGGCGCTCACCGGTGTCAGCCTACCGTGGGGCCGCCGCGACGCCGGGCGGTGCGGCTCAGCTGATCCGGATCGCCACCAGGACGCCGTCCCGCGTGGGGACGATCGTCGAGAGGTACCGCTCGTCCTCCGCGACCAGACGGTTGTGTTCGAGGACGGCCTCGGTCCATCCCGGGCGTGCGTCGTCCGGATCCGGCACCGCCGCGCGGCCGTACCAGAGGACGTTGTCGCAGACGTAGAGGCCGCCGCGGCGGATCCGTTCGCGGGCGGTGTTCCATGCGGCCGGGTACCCGTCCTTGTCGATGTCGTTGAAGATCACGTCGAACTCGTCGTCCATCTGGTCGAGTTCGGTGACCGCGTCGCCGACGTGGAACTGGACGCGGTCGGCGAGCCCTGCCCGCCTCAGGAATCCGGCCGCTCTGATCTCGTTCTCGGGGTCCCCGTCGGTGAGGTGGACCTCACCGACGGGACCGACGGCACGGGCGTGCCAGTACGCGGAGTACCCGAAGCCCGAACCGAGCTCCATGATGCGCTCGGCCTCGACCGACCGCGCGAGCAGTTCGAGCGTGATGCCGACGTTCCGGCCGACGATCGGGAAGTCCTGCTCGTCGGCGTAGGCCTCCATCTCCAGCAGCACCGGCTCGTCGAAGCGGCGGAGCCGCTCCTCCATGTAGGCCTCGATGCGGGGATCGACGATGTCCATCACGGCACCCTATCGTGGCACCCGTAAGCTTCCCGACGTGACAGAGGAGACACGCCGAACGGATTCCGGGATAGAGGTTCGGCCGATCTACGAGCCGCACGAGGCCGAAGCGGGCGTCGACCGCGTGGGGGAGCCCGGCTCCTTCCCCTTCACGCGGGGTGTCTATCCGGACATGTACCGGGGCCGCCTGTGGACGATGCGCCAGTACTCCGGCATGGGGAGCGCCGACGAGACGAACCGGCGCTTCCGCTACCTCCTGGATCACGGGCAGACGGGAGTGTCCGTCGCCTTCGACCTGCCGACCCAGATGGGCCTCGATTCCGATCACCCGAGGGCGGAAGGAGAGGTGGGCAAGACCGGCGTCGCGATCGATTCGGTGGACGACATGGAGCGCCTCTTCGAGGGGATCCCGCTCGATCAGGTCTCCACCTCGATGACGATCAACGCGACCGCGCCCATCCTGCTCCTGCTCTACGAGCTGGTCGCCGAAGCGCACGACGTCGAAGCCACGAAGCTCAGCGGCACGGTCCAGAACGACCTGCTGAAAGAGTACGCGGCCCGCGGGACCTACATCTACCCGCCGAAGCCGTCGATGCGCCTGATCACCGACCTGTTCGCCTACGCGGGCGAGCGGATCCCCCGGTGGAACACGATCTCGATCAGCGGGTACCACATGCGCGAGGCCGGAGCGACGGCCGCGCAGGAGATCGCGTTCACGCTCGCGAACGGGATCGCGTACGTGCAAGCCGCCGTCGATGCCGGCCTCGCCATCGACGACTTCTCCCCTCGTCTCTCGTTCTTCTTCGCGTGCCACATGAACTTCTTCGAGGAGATCGCGAAGTTCCGAGCCGCCCGTCGCATGTGGGCGGCGATCATGCGCGACCGCTTCGGGGCGAAGGACCCGAGGTCCCAGACGCTGCGGTTCCACACCCAGACCGGAGGAGCGACCCTCACCGCCCAGCAGCCCGAGAACAACATCGTGCGCACCGCGCTGGAGGCGATGGCCGCGGTGCTCGGCGGCACGCAGTCGCTGCACACGAACTCGTTCGACGAAGCGCTTGCGCTGCCGACCGAGCAGGCCGTGAAGATCGCGCTCCGGACCCAGCAGGTGCTCGGCTTCGAGACGGGCGTCGCCGAGACGGTGGATCCGCTCGGAGGCTCGTACTACGTCGAGTCCCTGACGGACGAGCTCGAGCGGCTGGCCACCGAGATGATCGAGAAGGTCGACGCGATGGGCGGTGCCGTCCCCGCCATCGAGGCTGGCTTCTACCAGGACGAGATCCACGAGGCGGCCTACCGGATCCAACGAGGGATCGAGACCGAGGACCGCGTCGTGGTGGGCGTGAACAGGTTCGTCGACGCGAGCGCGAGGCCCGTCGAGCTCCAACGGATCTCCGAAGAGGAGACCGCTCGGCAGATGGATCGTCTCCGCGAGCTTCGCGCCTTGCGCGATCAGGGCGCCGTGGACTCGGCGCTCGCCGACGTGGAGGAGACCGCCCGCGGCACGGGAAACGTCCTGCCGCCGATGCGCGAGGCGCTTCGGCTGCGCGCGACGCTGGGTGAGGTCTCCGACGCGCTCCGCCGCGTGTTCGGCGAATACCGGCCGACCTACTAGCCACTAGGCTTCGCGCCGTGGACGTCGCGGTGATCGGGGGAACGGGTGCCGAGGGATTCGGCCTTGCCCTGCGCCTCGCCAAGGCGGGGCATCACGTGACGATCGGCTCGCGCGACGCCGGCCGTGGAGCCGAGTCCGCCGCGAAGGCATCCGAGCTCGCGAGCACCGACCTCGAAGGAACCGACAATGCGAGCGCGGCCGCCGCTCCCCGGGCCGAGGGCGTCGTGGCCGTTACGGTGCCGTACGCGGGCCAGGCCGAGATCTACCGCTCGATCAAGGACGCCGTGGCGCCCGGCGCCGTGGTCCTCGATGCCACCAGCCCACTCGCGCCCGCCGTCCGCGGTCGGCCGTGGCACGTGCATCGCCCCTGGCACGGCACCGCCGCCGCCCAAGCCCAGGCGCTCCACGGCGACGGCCCGCGGG
>JBKKAE010000370.1:0-4262 GCA_046714835.1 Actinomycetota bacterium
CCGCACCGAGCTTCAGCTGGATCGGGATCCGGTAGTCCGTGGCCTCGCGCACTTCCTGGACCTTCAGCGAGAGGTCATCGGGTCCCAGCCAATCCGGGTGGCGGGCCGGTGAGCGCTGGTCGATCCCGGCGGGGAGCGATCGCATCTCCGCAACCTGCTCGGTGACCTTCTGGCCCATCAGGTGTCCGCCCAGGCCGACCTTGCAGCCCTGCCCGATGAAGAACTCGCAGGCGTCGGCCAGCATCAGATGATGCGGGTTGAACCCGTATCGGGACTGGATGTTCTGGTAGTACCACTTCGTCGAGAGGTCTCGCTCCGGCGGGATCATGCCGCCTTCGCCCGAACACGTCGCGGTCCCGGCCATCGAGGCGCCCTTCGCGAGCGCCATCTTCGCCTCGAGCGACAGCGCACCGAACGACATCCCGGTGATGTAGATCGGGATCTCCAGCTCGATGGGGTTCTTGGCGAAACGGGCGCCGAGCACCGTCTTCGTCTCACACTTCTCGCGGTATCCCTCGATCACGAACCGGGTCAGGGTGCCGGGCAGGAACATCAGCTCGTCCCAATGCGGGATCGGCTTGAACATCGAGAACCCGCGCATCCGATACCGGCCGAGCTCGGCCTTCACGTGGACGTCGTTGATGACCTCCTCGGTGAAGATCCGACTGCGCCCGAGCACATCCTTCTTGGAGGAAACCTCCGTCATCTCGTCCCCTTGTTCGCTTTCGGCTTCGATCGCTCGTTCCCTCAGAGAACCAGCTTCTTCTCGCTCGGCTCGAGGTTGTCGTAGTTGTAGAGCACCTTTCCGCACACGAACTTCTGCAGCGGCGGCGGGTCACCCAGACCGTAGATCCGGAACTTCCGCTCGACCAGCTCCGTGTCGGCGTCCGTCCACTCGCCTTCGACGCAGTCGATGCCCAGAGACTTCACCTTGCCGGCAACGTAGATCGTGCCGTCGTACATCGAATCGCCGAGGCCGTTGCCGACGTTGCCAAGGATGATCTGGCGTCCGCGCTGCAACATGAACGCCGTCATCGTGCCGGCGTCCCCTCCCACGATGATCGTGCCGCCCTTCTGATCGATCCCGGTGCGTGCGCCGACGGCGCCCTTGATGATGAGGTCGCCTCCGCGCATGGCCGCGCCGGTCAGCGAGCCCGCGTTCTTCTCGATCACGACGACCCCGGACATCATGTTCTCGCAGACGGACCAGCCGACCCGCCCGGTGACCGTGATCTCCGGGCCGTCGATGAGCCCGAGCCCGAAGTACCCGAGCGACCCTTCGTATCGGATCTTGCAGCGCTGGAGGATCCCCACGCCGATCGAGTGCTTGGCGCCCGGGTTCAGCACGGTGACGTCTCGAGCACCTTGCTCGTAGATCAGCCACCGGAGCTCCAGGTTGACCTGGCGGGTCGTGAGGTCGGCCGCGTCGAACGTCGCCTTCTCGCCCTCGATCTCCGAGACTTTGGGCACCTCGGCGAAGGGCTCGACCAGGCCCCTGGCGTCGTACGTGACACGCCGATCGCCCGTCACCGTGTCCACACGAGCACCTCGCTCTCGTATGGGTCATAGGTGTCGATCTCGCGTCCCAGGACCGCCCGGATCGCGATCTCCTCGCTCGCCATCGCCACCAGGTCGTCGGACTCGTACAACACGAGAGGCTTGGCGGCCATCTCGTCCTTCGCCACACCCAGCGCGTCCTTCGTGACGGCCATGTACGTGAAGACCCCGTCGAGGTCCTCGAGGCTCTTGTGCATCGCGTCCTCGAGGGAGTCGCCGTCGGACATCTTCTCGGCGAGGTAGACCGCGATGATCTCCGAGTCGCATTCGGATTGGAACCGCTCACCGTTGAACTCCAGCCGGCGCTTCCACTGGAAGTAGTTGGTCAACTGCCCGTTGTGCACGACGGCGACGTCGGAGAACGGATACGCCCAGTACGGGTGCGCGCCGGAGATGTCCACGTCGGACTCCGTCGCCATCCGCACGTGCCCGATCGCGTGGGTTCCTTCGAACCCGCCGAGCTTGTACATGTCGGACACCTGCTGGGCGTCGCCGATATCCTTGATGATCTCCAAGGAATGTCCCAGCGAGAGCACCTCGCAGCCCGGGACGTCCTCCAGGTAGTCCGCGAGGGCCTTCATGTCGCCGTCGTAGCGGACCACCGCCCGGTAGGCGTATTCGGTCTCACTCTCCACGCGGTCGATGGACGCCCCGATCTTGTTCAAGCGACTCTCGACCTCCTGACGGGCCCGATCCAAGCGCTCCTTGAAGTCGAAGTCCCGGGGATCGTTCGTGTCGGCCAGCTTGAAACGGATCACTACGAGCTCCCCGGGCTCTCCGTACAGGGCGTATCCCGCGGAGTCCGGCCCTCGATGTTTCATGGACTGGAGCATGCTGGTCATCTCGGTGCCGATGTCGGCCGAGCCGTCCCGATGGATGATGCCTGCGATGCCGCACATATGAGGGGGGTCGCTCCTTTCCTAGGCCAAAGTCACGGCAGAACGTCCAGGTACTCCTGAACGTCCCAATCGCTGACCGTCCCGATGAATCGCTTCCATTCGTCAGTCTTGTAATGCATGAAGACCCGATACATGTCGCCGGGCAGTGCGGTCTTCACCACTTCGTCCGCCTCGAGGGCCTCGAGGGCCTCCCCCAGTGTCTCGGGGATCCGTTGGACGTCCTTGCCCTCCGCGATCGCCTCGTAGATGTTCCGCTCCTCCGGCGGGCCCGGGTCGAGGTTGCGAGCCAAACCGTCCTTCATCGCCTGCAGGAGCGCGGCGAAGGAAAGGTACGGGTTCACCGCCGAGTCGACGGACCGGTACTCGTAGCGCCCGGGCGCCGAGATCCGGAGCGCGGTCGTCCGGTTCTGGAACCCCCAGTCGGCGAAGATCGGCGCCCAGAACCCCGCGTCGGCGAAGCGCCGATAGGAGTTGACCGTCGGCGAGGTGATGCAGGTGAGCGCTCGGAGGTGCTCGAGCACTCCCCCGATCGCGTGGAGGCCGATCTTTCCCGGCACCCGGGGGTCGTCTCCGTCGGGCATGAACATGTTCTCGTCGCCTTGCCAGAGCGAGATGTTGTGGTGACACCCGTTCGCGGATACACCCATGAAGGGCTTCGGCATGAAGCACGCGAACGCGTTCATCTCCCGGCCGACCTGCCGGCAGATCTGCCGGTACGTCGTGAGGCGGTCGGCGGTGAGCTCTGCCTTGTCGAACATGAAGTTCAGCTCGAGCTGACCCGGTGCGTCCTCGTGGTCGCCCTGGATCATGTCGAGGCCCATCGCGGTGCCGTACTCCATCACCTTGTGGATGATCGGCTGGAGCTCCGAGAACTGGTCGATGTGGTAGCAGTACGGCTTGGTCTTGCCTTCGACGGAAGGCGTGCCGTCGGGGTTGGTCTTCAGCCACATCATCTCCGGCTCGGTCCCCGCCCGCAGATGCAGCCCGGTCTCTTCGGTGAACTCGTCGTGGATCCGTTTGAGATTGCCTCGGCAGTCCGACGTCAGGAAGGCGCCACCGTCGACCTCTTCCTCGCGCCCTCGGAACAAGGTGCAGAAGACCCTCGCGGTCTTCCGATCCCAGGGAAGCACGCAGAACGTCTCGACATCCGGGAGCCCGACGAGCTCGCGAGCCTCCGGGCCGTAGCCGATGTAGTTGCCCTCACGATCGACGAACAGGTTGGCCGTGGATCCGTACACGAGCTGGAACCCCTTGCGAGCGATCGTCTCCCAGTGTTTGGCCGGGATCCCTTTGCCCATGATGCGCCCGGTGACCGAAACGAACTGGTAGTACATGTAGGTCACGCCTTCGGCGTCGATCTGCCGGCGGACCTCCTTGATCGCGTCGTCGCGCCCGGACCGCTCCACGAACTGCTCGATATCGGTGTCGGTGGCCAACTCGCG
The DNA here is from genome assembly GCA_046714835.1 of Actinomycetota bacterium. Lineage (GTDB taxonomy): Bacteria > Actinomycetota > UBA4738 > UBA4738 > HRBIN12 > JAJNBA01. Next base: position 3,899 of record JBKKAE010000370.1, read on the forward strand.
TCTCCCTTCGGGCGGCCCGCTGCGGGCGGCTGCGCGCATCCTAGCCCGACGGTCCCGTGGAGCGCCACGGCCCTGCGCCGGCTTGACGAGAAGGGCGGGCGGGTCCTACGTTGCGCGAGGCGCGACGACCGCTCCGGTTTCGCGCCCAGTCACGCGTTCGACGTGGGTGAGGGGGTGGCAGTGACCGAGGCTCCGAGGTCCGTCGAGGAGGTCCGCAAGCTCGTCGACCAGATGGGGATCGAGTTCCTCTTCGCGCAGTTCGTCGAGATGTACGGCAAGCCGAACGCGAAGCTCGTGCCCGCGTCGCACCTCGAGGACCTCTTCACGGAGGGCGCCGGCTTCGCCGGGTTCGCGACCGGCGAGC
>JBKKAE010000371.1:0-4704 GCA_046714835.1 Actinomycetota bacterium
CCATCACCTGTCACCGCAAGCTGATCCCCATGGTCCGTGGAGCCATCGAGGAGATGATGGGCTCGGGCCTGGTGTCGGAGATCAAGGTGTACTCGGGCTGCTGGGCCTCGCGCACGGTCGCCCGGAGCCCGACCGCGCCGCCCTCGTACCACGCGTACGGAGCCGCGATCGACATCAACGCGCCGCAGAACCCCTACGGCACGAAGCCCACGATGAACCGCGAGATGGTCCGGATCTTCGAGTCCTGGGGCTTCAACTGGGGCGGCGACTTCCTGATCCCGGACGGCCACCACTTCGAGTGGTGGAAGTTCCCCGACCAGCTCCCGTCGGCGTGATCGCCGGTGCGGGCGGAACCGGAAGCGTCAGGTCGAACCTCGCACCACGATCCGGCTGGCTGGCGACCTCGATCGTGCCTCCGAGCGCGTGAACGATCCGCTCGGCGAGCGCCAAGCCCAGCCCTGCGCCGTCACCCGAACGTGCCGGGTCGGCTCGGAAGAAGGGATCGAACACGAACGGCAGGTCCGCTTCGGCGATCCCTTCCCCCGTGTCCTCGACGACCAGCCGCAGTGCCTCACGAGAGCGACGGCCCTCGAGGCGGACCGTTCCGTCCGCGGGTGTGTGGCGAACGGCGTTCACGAGCAGGTTCTGCAGCACCCGTGTCACTCGGGGGGAGCAGGCGACCCCCTGAGCGCCGCCCACATCGGTCGCGAGGCGCACGCCCTTCCGTGCGGCCTCCCCCTCCACGCTGGCGACGGCCGATGCGACGATGTCTTCCAACCAGGCTCGCTCGGTCTCCGCCTCGATCGCACCGGCGTCCACCTGCGCCAGCTCGAAGAGATCATCTACCAGGGAAGAGAGCTGGCCGATCGATCGCCGCATCTCGGCCGCGTATCGCCGTATCGTCGGTGGATCGGTGACGATCCGTTCGTCGATCGCCTCGACCATGGCGCGAAGGTTGGCGACGGGGGTTCGCAGGTCGTGCGACGCGGCGGTGATCAGGTCACGACGGGTATCTTCGATCCGCTGGTCCCGCTCGCGCGTCTCCCGGAGCCGGCCGGCCATCTGATCGAGGGTGGAAGCGAGCCGGTCGAGCTCCGGACCGGCGTCGAGCCGGCCGACGCGAGCCGTGAGGTCGCCGTCCCCGAGTACCTCGGCCGTGCGCGTGACGCGATCGAGCGCCTCCGCCGAGGAGCGCGCGGAGGCGAATGCTGCCGCCAACCCGGACGCAGAAGCGTACGTGAGCACGACCGCGAGCACCACGGCGTCCTGCGACGACACGAACATCGCGGCGGACAGCGAGAAGAGGTTGCCGAGGGCGACCAGCGTGCCCACGGCGGCGATCGCCAGGTACCGCTGTCGGAGCGACGTACGGCGAAGGAGCCTGGACGCGAGCGTCGCCGCCACCACCGTCACGACGGCCGCAGGAGCGAGGAGCGCCGCCAAGTGCGCGAGCTCGGATGCCTTCATCCCGACGGCTGCCGCGACGAGCAGCGCCCCGGCAGCGCCGAGGAGCACGAGTGAAACGAGCATCGCCAGCGGGCGCATCCGGCTCACGGTTCGAACCGGTATCCGACCCCCCACACCGTCACAAGGTGCGTGGGTTTCGACGGGTCGGGCTCGATCTTCGCCCGGAGCCGACGGACGTGGACGGTCACGGTCGAGGAGTCGCCGTGCCAGGCGAAGTCCCAAACGGTCTCCAGAAGCTCCGCCCGCGTGAACGTGCGGCCGGGATGCGAGGCGAGCAGCTCGAGCAGGTCGAACTCCTTCCGCGTCAGGTGCACGGGGTTCGACTCGCGTCGAACCTCCCGGCGGTCAATGTCGATCTCGAGGCTGCCGGCGACGAGGGGCGGGCGGGCACCGTCCTGCGCCTCGGCGCGGGCGCCGCGGCGCAGGACGGCGCGGATCCGCGAGACGACCTCGCGCGGCGAGAAGGGCTTCGCCACGTAGTCATCCGCTCCGAGCTCCAGGCCGACGACCCGGTCCACCTCCTCGCCCTTCGCGGTCAGCATCACCACCGGTGTGTCACCGAGCGCCCGGATGCGACGGAAGACCTCGAGCCCGTCGACCTTCGGGAGCATCAGATCGAGGAGGACGATGTCGGGTCCGGATCGGCTGACGGCCTCGATCGCGGCCTCACCATCCGCAGCCGTCTCGACCCGGAACCCCTCCTTCTCCAGGTACCGCGTGAGCACGTCGCGAACGATCGCCTCGTCGTCGACGATCAGAACGCGGGGCCCGCCCATCCCACCATCCTCCACCGTCACGACGAAGCGCGCCGGCCCCCACCGCTCGAGCCCGCTCCTAGCGCGGCAGCTTGATGACCGGACACACGAATATCTTGATCACACCGATGTCCGTTGCACCGCCGGCTCCGCCGTCGGCCAGGACCGCGGCGATCTCAGCGTTCGTGTCGATCACGCCGTTGCTACCCCCATGCTCGGCGACAGCATCGACGTACGTCGAGTTCCAGTCGAGCCCGTGCACCTGCCAGCGTCCGCCGTTGTATCCCTGGTCCCCAGGGGCGGCGGTGGCCACGTTCATCTGGGCCCCGAAGAACTCGTAGATCGTGTCCCACGAGTGCGCCGGGGCGCCCGTTCCCGAAAGGTCGGTCGGCGTCCCGACGGTCCGATACACCGTCCCGTTCACGTAGAACGCGGGTCCAGAGACACCGGCCAACGCCACTCCGGGAACGGCAGTAAGCGCGACGGCAGCTGCGATCGCGAGCATCGTCTTCCTCACGGACAACCCTCCTGTTTTCGTGGCGGCTACCTGCCGCCCTCGCGGAAGAGTCTCGGCTCAGGCCCGTGACGGGATGCCTACGAGATGGTTGCGGATCCCTTACATCTCGGTCGCCTACGCGTCCTCCGGAGGCAATGGTGAGGAATCCGTTCCCTGAGCCGCACGGCGGCTGCTGCCCTGTAGGAAGGAGCAGGCCGAAGACAACGGCGGCAGCGTACTCGCCCTCGGCCAGCAGGAAGATCGCCAGATGAGCTGGAGGCCGCATGACCGAGGATCTCGCGGGTGCGGTCTTCGCGGCGCTCGCCGACCCGACACGCAGGCGGGTCGTGCACGAGCTGTCGAAGGACGGCCCGCTCACCGCGACCGAGCTCGCGCGTCGTATCCCGGTCACACGCCAGGCGATCGCGAAGCACTTCGCGACCCTCGAGGAAGCCGGCCTCGCGGTCGGCATCCGCGCAGGCCGCGAGACCCGCTACGAGCTCCGCACCAAGGCCTTCGCCGAAGCGGAAGCTGGATGCGCGCGATCGGCGCGTCGTGGGATCAGCGCCTCGCCGCGTTCAAGGAGTACGTGGAGTCGGTGCCCTCGGGCTCGACAGGAAAGAGGAAGCGATGATCGGTCCCGTGCATCCGGAGATGGGCAGGGAACTGCAACGAGCCCGCCGGGAGGAGATCGTCCGAGCACTGAAGGGATGCCGCCGCGCGCCGACCCGCCTCCGAAGGGAGCAGCGATGACGACCCAACCAGCTCTGTTCGAGCCGGTCCGCAAGAGCGTCCGTGTGCAACGCACGCAGGAAGAGACGTTCCAACTCTTCACCGAGCACATCGATCGGCGGTGGCCGGTCGAGGTCTTCTCCCGGGCGACCGACGAGCAATACGGCGACGACGTCAAGGTGGAGCGCGTCGTCTTCGAGCAACGCACTGGTGGTCGCCTCTACGAGCTCACGTCCGAGGGCGTCGAAGGCGTATGGGCCGAGGTGCTCACGTACGAGCCACCCTCCCGGATCGTGCTCGCATGGAAGCCGAACGACCGGCCCGAGCCTCCCACCGAGGTCGAGATCCACTTCGACGCGGACGGCGACGAGACGATCGTCAGGCTCGAGCACCGAGGGTGGGACGAGCTCGGCGACCGGGCCGCGGAGGCTCGCGAGGGTCACGACGGCGGGTGGCAGCTCCCCCTCGCGCGATTCGTCGCCGCGGCTGGATAGGCTCGGGACCATGGCGATCGTCAAGCTGCGGGCACCGCTCAAAGACCTGGCCGGGGGCAGCCGAGAGGTCGCGATCGACGGTTCGTCGGTCGGCGAGGTCCTCCGCGAGCTCGAGAAGCAGCACCCGAGGATCACCGGGTGGGTCCTGGACGAGCACGGGAGAGTTCGGCGCCACGTCAACGTTTTCGTGGACGGGGAACGCGTGAGGGAGGAGGCGCCCGTCGCGCACGACGCGACGATGCACGTCCTCCCGTCGATATCGGGAGGTTGGAGATGACCGAGCTGTTGGTGGGAACGAAGAAGGGTCTGTTCGTGCTCGAAGGAGATCCGGGTGCGGAGAAGCCGTTCGAGGTTGCCGCGCGCGCGTTCCCGGGTGATGTGGTGGAGTTCGCGATCCGAGACCCGCGCTCGGGTCGGTACTTCGCGTCCGTGACGTCCGGACACTACGGGCCGCGCGTGATGCACACGATGGATCCGGGCGGCAGTGACTGGGAGCAGGCGACCGGGATCGCGTTCCCCGAGGGCGACGACTGGTCACTCGAACGGATCTGGTCGATCCGGCCGGGCGAAGCGGACGGGCTCATGTACGCGGGCGTCGCCCCCGCGGCGCTGTTCGCCTCGACCGACGGCGGTCTCACGTGGGAGCTGAACCGTGCGATGTGGGATCAGCCGACCCGCAGCTCGTGGCAACCGGGGGCGGGGGGGCTCTGTCTGCATTCGATCGCCACATGGCCGGGAGATCGCACGCGACTCGCGATCG
>JBKKAE010000372.1:0-2639 GCA_046714835.1 Actinomycetota bacterium
CCTCCGATCCCGGTCGACGCCGGCATCCTCCACGATCATCGAGGCGATGATCACGAGTTAGTACGGCGTGACGCCCAGCTCCTCGGTGCGATCGAAGGGCAGCTTCTCCGCCTCCTCCCGGAACTGCTCGAGCAGCTGCTCCGCGACCACCCTGGCTGACAGGCCCTCCTTCACGAACTCGTAGCTCTTCGGGAAGAGGAACCCTTCGGGCGATGCCGTTCCCTCCGGCAGGTACGGGGGGAGCACGTAGCGTCCGCTCTGCACTTCCTTCAGGAAGCGCTTCGCGGGGATCTGGAGATCGTCGCGGACCTTGTCGGCGATCTGCGTGAGGCGAAGGCCTTCGGGGAGGACCAGCTCGACGGTGGGAACCTCGTCGGGCGGCGTCGTGAGCGCCGTCACGGCGGCCTCGAGCGTCATCCCGGTCGTGAGCTCGAAGGAGCCGGTGCGGATCCGGTCCGCCTTCCCCGTCCCGCGCAGGAGGATGTTGCCGACGAACCCGCCGCAGGGGATCACTCCCCGGGCGTGCAGCTCCTCGATCACATGCTCGCCGGTCGCTCCCTCGACGACGGTGATGCTGACGGGCTTCGGAGGTCCATCCGCTGCTTCCTCGCATCGGCGGTAGTAGCTGGCCCCCCACGCGCCTGCGCCGACGACACCGAGGAACAGCACGAGCGCGAGGAAGAGGGACAGCCTGCGGAGGCGCCTGCTTCGCTCGGCCCCCGGGAGGCTCGGGTCCGCCGACATCACCGCAGAGGATACCGGGCCTCTCTGCTTCAGCCGTTGCTTCGATGACCATCCAACCACGCCTGCAGGATCACGGCCGCGGCGGAGGCATCGACGACGCGGCGGCGCTCGCGGCCGCGGGTCCCCGCTGCCGCCAGCGCGCGCTCCGCCTCGACGGTCGACAGGCGCTCGTCGTGCATCTCGATCGGGATGTCGACGACGGCCTCGAGCGCGGCGCCGAACGACTCCGCGTGCGCTGCGATCTCGCCGCGCTCCCCGCGGAGCGAGAGCGGCAGGCCGATGACGATCAGGGTCGCGCCGCGCTCCCCGGCGAGGGCGGCGATCGCCTTCAGCTCACCCGGCGGCTGACCGACGTGCACGGTGCCGACAGGCACCGCGACACGACGCTCCGGATCGGAGACCGCCACCCCGATCCTCGCGTCGCCGAGATCGAGCCCGAGGACGGGGCCGATGACCGGGGAACGGACCGTCTCGCGAGGCGATCCGCCGGCCGGTGCGGTTCCGGGGTCCACGTCGTGCGACACGGTCACCTCACGATGCCGAGAGGAGCTCCCGGGCTCGCGCGGGGATCCCCCCGAGCGCCTGCGAGATCGCGCCGGCATCCCGGCCACCGGCCATGGCGAGGATGTCCTTGCCCCCGGCTCCCCCGCCGATGACGGTCGCGGCCTCTCGGAGGAGCTCGGGCGCCGTGACGCCGCGCGCGACCGCTTCGGTCGTGGACGCGGCAACCAGCTGCGCCTTGCCGTCGCTGTCGCCTCCCAGGACGACCGCGGCCGGGCGGCCCTGCAGGCGGTCCCGGATCTTCTGGGCGAGTTCGCGGAGGCCGCTCGCGTCCTCGCCGGGCACCTCGGACACGACCAGTGCGAGCCCGTCGACGTCCAGCGCGCCTTCGACGAGCGAGGCGATGGTCGCGTCGCGATCGCCCTTCTGCAGCTTCCCGAGCTCGCTCCGGAGACGCTTGTTCTCCTCGATCACCTTGCGGGCGTGCTCGATCGCGGACCGTGGGTCGTTACTGCCGAGCGCGTCGACCAGGTCGTGCAGCAGCGCGCGTTCGGCGTTGATCTCACGGAGGGCATCGGGCCCTACCAGCGCTTCCACGCGCCGCATCCCGGCGCCGATCGAGCCCTCGTGCAGGAGCCGGATCACACCGATGTTCCCCGTCCGCTCGACGTGGGTTCCGCCGCAGAGTTCCCGGGAATACTCCCCGATCTCGACCACGCGCACGGTGTCCCCGTACTTCTCGCCGAAGAGCATGACGGCGCCGAGCCGCTTCGCCTCCTCCATCGAGGTCTCGAAGATGCTCGGGGCGTCGTCCCTCGCGAGGCGGCGGTTGGCGATCAGCTCCGCCTCCTGCAGCTGATCGGCGGGGACGGCCGACGGATGCGGGAAGTCGAAGCGCAGACGGCCGGGCTCCACGAGCGACCCCGCCTGGCGAGCGTGGTCGCCCAGCAGTTCGCGGAGCGTCGCGTGCACGACGTGGGTGGAGGTGTGGGCTCGGGCTGTCGCCTGGCGGCGATCGGCGTCGACCTCCGCGTGTGCCTCCTCGCCCGGCCGGACCTCACCCGATTCGACCACGCCGGTATGAACGATCGAACGGTCGCCCGCGGGGACCGTGTCGGTCACCCGGATGACACCGGAGGGCGTGCGGATCATGCCCCGGTCTCCGACCTGTCCTCCCCCCTCCGCGTAGAACGGCGTGCGGTCGAGGAAGACGCGAACCTCCTGCCCCTCCTCGGCCGCGGAAAGCTCGCGGAACTCGGGGTCGAGTAGCGACACAACCGTTCCCTCGGACTCGAGGTGGTCGTAGCCGACGAAGGTCGACGGCGGGGCCGCGCCCGCGTCGAGGCCGCTCGGCACTTTCTTCGCGGCGGCGCGGGCGCGGCCCCGCTGCTCCT
>JBKKAE010000373.1:0-27642 GCA_046714835.1 Actinomycetota bacterium
ACGCCGTGCACCACGAGATGGTCGAGCACGTGACCCAGGATCGGCCGATCGACCAGAGGCAGCAGCGGCTTCGGCACCGTCTCCGTCAGCGGCCGGAGCCGCGTCCCTTCGCCGCCCACGAGGACGACGGCCTTCATCACGCTCCTGGATGCCGGCGGAGCGGCCGGCCGCTGCGAAGCCCGGCGGCGCTCATGCGTGGCGCGTCTGCGCCACCAGGACGATCCCGACGACGATGAACGCCACGCCCGCGTAGCGCAGCGCCGGCACTTCCTGGTCCAGGACGAACCGGTCGGCCATCAGGATCAGGACGTAGGTCAGCGACGCGAACGGGTAGGCGAACGAGAGCGACGTCCGCGAAAGGACCACGATCCACACGACCGCCGACAGCCCGAACACGATCAGACCGGCCCAGATCGCGGGGGTCGTCACGATGGCTCGGAGAGACTCGGCACCGAGCTGCAGCGGCCCCGAGCGTGCCGTCACCTGGTCGGTCCCATGTTTCAGGGTGAGCTGGGCGAGGGCGGCAAGCGTGACGGACAGCAGGATGAGGGCGATCAGCATGGCCTGACTCGTCTCCTGAAGATGGGGGCCTTGACGACCGTCGTCGGTCGCATCGGGCCCGTCGGTGGTCACAGGTCTTCCACCTCGACGGTGGGCTCGACAGCGAGGGCGTGCGGGACATCGTCGACGTCGGGGACCGTCAACGGATAGTGCTGCGTCTGCACGTGGAACAGCCGTCCATCGGGCGAGTCCAGACCGACGCTCACGAAGTAGGTGCCGCTGGCCCAAGGCGCCGGAGGGATCCGGAACCGGACCCGCTTCTTCCCGTCGACGGGACCCAGGCTGACCCCGAGGCGGGACGTCTTGCCTTCGAGCACATGCAGATTCGACGAGGCGGACACCACGGCGAACGATACCGCCGCATCCGGGACCGCGACGTCCGCGCGCAGGTCCACCGTGATCGTCATCCCCTCGCCGGGGTGCACGGTGTCCCGTAGGCCACCGTCCGACTCGAGCACGACCCCGGAGATCTCCACCTCCCGAGTCCCCTCTTCAGGAACGAAGGTTGGGTCGTCGCTCAGCAACCGGTGCCGGAGCGTGCGGACGACGTCATCCGGCGCGCCGATCGCTCGCACCCGGCCGTGGTCGAGCATCACCGCCTCGTCGCAGACCTGCCGGACGACGTCGAGGGCGTGGGTCACGAGCACGATCGTGCGGCCCTCCGACTGGAACCGCCGGATGCGATCGAGGCATCGTCGTTGGAACGACTCGTCCCCGACGGCGAGCACCTCGTCGATCAGGAGCACCTCGGGGTCCACGTGCACGGCGACGGCGAAGCCGAGACGGACCAGCATCCCCGAGGAGTAGAACTTCACCTGGTTGTCCATGAACTCCTCGAGCTCGGCGAAGGCCACGACGTCGTCGTAGATCCGATCCGTCTGCCGCCGGGACAGGCCTAGGAACGAGGCGTTGAGGTACACGTTCTCCCGCCCCGTGAGGTCGGGGTGGAAGCCGGCGCCGAGCTCGAGGAGAGCGGCGAGCCTCCCCCGATACCGGATCGTGCCGGCGGTCGGCCTGAGGATCCCCGCGATGCACTTCAGCAGGGTCGTCTTCCCGGAGCCGTTGTGGCCAACGAGTCCCATCGAGGATCCCTCGGCGATATCGAACGAGACGTCGCGGAGAGCCCAGAACTCCTCCGAGCGGGAGCGCGAGACCAGCAGGCGCTGCTTGAGGGACGTCGGACGTTCCCGATAGAGTCGGAACATCTTCGAGATGCCGCCGATCGCGATGGCGGTCGTCACAGCTCCTCCGCGAAATCGCCGGAGCGGTTGAAGAAGGAACGCCACGCGAGGAAGAGCAACAGGACCGACACGGCGAGGACCGCGAGCAACAAGCCGGTCAGGGTCCCGAGGCTCATAGGTGGCAGGATCGGTTCCTCCCCGGGAGCTGGCACGACGATCGAGTAGAGCGCCCGCTGGAACCCGAGCACGATCACCGCGACCGGGTTCAGCAGGTAGAGGGTCCACAGGTCGATACCGAGCAACCGGACCGTCTGGAGCTTCTCTTGCACGAGCCACCCCTGGTAGACGATCGGCGTAGCCCAGAACCACACGAGCAACGCGAGGTTCAGGAGATGACCGACGTCTCGGTATCGGACGTTGAGTGAGGCGACCCAGAACGTGAGCGCGGTGGCGAACACCAGCATGGTGACGATCGCGACCGGGTAGAGCGCGAGCTCGGGCAGCTGGAACCCGTGTCCTGGGTAGACCGCGATGAACAACAGCAGGACGACGGACTGGAGCACGAAGTCGAATAGGGCGACGCCCAACGCGGACAGCGGGAGGATCTCGCGTGGGAACGCCATCTTCTTCACGAGGTTCGCGTTGTCGATCACGGACCGTGACCCCGCCTGCAAGGCGTTCGACAGGAAGTTCCATGCGAGCAACCCGGACAGCAGGAACACGGGGAAGTCGGGAACGTTGTTGTCGAGGACGAAGACGACCAGGGAGAACACCGCCAGGAACATCACCGGGTTCAGCAGCGACCAGACCGCGCCGAGGACCGACGCCGTGTACTTGACCTTCAGTTCCTTGCGGACGAGGTTGACCAACACCTCGCGATGCGCGATCAGCTCTTGGAGCCGCGCGCCCACGTGCAGTCGGGGCGGCTCCGAGGTTCGCTCGACGGCGGGGACCGACGTGATGAGCTGACTCCTTTCGATGGGCGCGTCGACGACGCGCGTCCCGGCCGGATCCGCACCCCCCGGCCCGGAAACGCCCTGGTCAGAGGGACGGTGGCGAGTCTAGCAACCGCCTCATGCGAAACGGCTCAGCGATCATGGCGATCGTTGGAAGCTTTCGAGCGCCCGCGCGTACGAGACGCCGAAGCCCTCGTTGACCAAGGCGTCGTCCACGCCGACCGCCGCGAGGTTCCGCGCCCATCGGGCGAGCACCGCCCTGGCCGGATCGAGGACGATGTCGCGCGTCTCGAGGATCGCGCGTTCGTACCCTCTGGCCGTTGCCTCCGATCCCCTGCGCGCCGCCATGTGGGCGCGCGCGGCATCGCCGATCCGCGTTCGCCGCAGGGGATCGTCTCGCAGCTCGCCGATCCTCGCGGCGAGCTCCGCGGGATCGGCGGGACCCGGAGCGACACGGACCACGAGCCCCTCGGGGATGTCGAGATAGGTGCCCGTGGCGGAGACGAGCGTCGGCACCCCCGCCACCATCGCCATCGCGAGGGACCCGCTCACCTCCCCGCGATGCGGGAAGCGGAGATCCACCGCGATGTCGGCCGCCACCAGCCATGCTCGGAAGTCGTCGTCGGAGACATCGTGATGCACCGTGACGCGATCCCCAACCTCATGGTCGGCGATCGCCGCCTCGATGTCGGTGCCGGGGATGCGACGCCCGACGAGCACCGCGTGGACGTCATCGGGCAGTGTCGCGATCGCCCCGATCAACACCGGGAGGCACTTCGCCTCGTTGATGTCGCCCGGCGCCACCACGATCGTGCGCGCGCCCCGAGCCTCGAGCGGCGCGCGGAGCTCGCGCGCGCGCGGCTCCGCACGACGCATCGAGGCTTCATCTTCCACGACGGGATGCGGCACGGTGAAGATCGGGGTTCGCACGCCGACCGACTCGAGGTAGCGCTTGCAGAACTCCGAGTGGACCACGATGCCTCGAGCGGCTCGGGCGACAGCCGCGGCCCACACGATCCGGAGCGGCTCGTGGCGAGCGACATCGGGATCGGTCACTCTGCCGCGCAGGGCAGCGGCCTCACGCGTCGCGTCGAGACCGTGGGGATCACCCGCCATCTCGAGCTGCCGAACGAGCCCGTCCAACGCGAGGTCGTGGAGCACCACGAGCCCCGGAGAAGCGACGGCGAGCCGATAGATGTTCCTGTGGAACGCGGCGTTGTTCCCGAGCTGGTAGATGCCCAGGTCGTATCTGCCGATGGATCGTTGGTGGTGCGCCTTCACGGGCCACAAGACGTCGGTGCGATTCCGCTCCAGGAACCCGATCCGACCCAAGCCGTCGAGCACCGCTCGGTCGTAGGACGCGATCCCGGTGGCGGCCGGCGGCATGGGGCCGACGAACGCCAGCCTGCCGTTGGTCGGACGCCGACCGGGCAGCGGCGGTCGCAGACCGACCCGACGAGCGACCTTCCCCGCGATCCTGCGAAGCCGCGGGTTCATCCGAGGAGCCGTTCGACCACCTGGGGCCACGCCGGCACGGTCTCGCGGACCAGACGATTCCCTTCCTCGCCCCATGCCTTGGCGGACTGCCGATCGGCCCACAACCGGTCGAACGCCCCCGCGATCGCCTTCGGCCTCGGCTCCGTGATGAGGCCGGATTCCGCGTCGCGGACGAACTCGAGCGGCCCCCCACTGTCCGTGAGCGTCACGACCGGCCGGGACGCGGCGAACGCTTCGATCGTCACGTACCCGTAGTCCTCGTCGTACGGACCGAAGTAGACGCCGAGCGCACCCCGATAGAGCTCGTGCAGCCGGTCGTCCGATACGCCGACCTCGAGCCGGATCTTGTCCTCGAGCCCGTGCGCCCGGATCTGCCATCTGAGCGACCGCTCGTCGGGGCCACGACCGACGAGGACGAGCTTGACCGGCGTCTTCACGTGCCGCATCGAGTCGATCACGAGGGACTGCCGTTTCAAGATCTCGAGGCGACTCGGATAGAAGAGATAGTCGCCGAGCTCGTCGGGGTCGAGCATGAGGAGCGCGTCCGTCGCCGGTGAGCGGTGATACAGCGCCTCCCCTTGCAGGCGAAGCGACCCCCACAGGCGGTCGGCGACGTTCTTCGAGTTCGTGAAGATCCGTTTCGCCTCGCCGAGCCCGAGGCGGTCGGAGTTCCAGACCAGCTTCCGGACCGTCGGACCTTCCTCCTGCCTCGAGAGGTCCGCGAAGTCGGGATGATCCCACAGCTCGTACGCGGAACGGTGCTGGTGGATCAGCCACACGATCTTGCGCTCGTGCGGTGCCAGGTACGCGGGGAACTTCAACGCGACGACCGCGTCGACCTTCAGGCCGTTGGACTCGGAGATGTCGAAGCTCCTCCACACCGCCATCTGGTGCGCGAGCTCGGTGGCCGGGTACCACTTGCCCGCGATCGTCACCAGCTCGGCCTCGTGGCCGGACTCACGGAGCGCCCGCACCAGTGACTCCGCGTGGAGCTCGGCACCTCCACGGCTGAAGGCGGTCTGGGGATGGAGGACCGCGACCCTCACTGTCGATCGCCCCCGCGGCCTTCGAGATCCGCCCGCAGCCGTGCGACCTCCTCCTCGGTCTCGCGGAGCCGCTCGGCGAGCTCGCCGTTCATCTCGGCGAGATCCGCGATGAGTCGGTCGTAGCGCATCGTCGAGAACCGCGTGAGTCGCCACACCATGAGCTTCGTCTTGCGCTTCCAGCCCGCCGCCGCCCCGAGGACCGTTTCGCCGACCGGTACCCGCTGTCGCTGTTGGACGCGCATCTGATGCGTGAACGCGTCCAGCCGCTCGCGCAACGAGCCGGCGTCGCTCGCGGGCCCTGAGATGCCGTCACCGGCCCAGTACACCTCCCGAGCCAGTGCCCGCGCCGACGGGTCGGCCGCCGGCTCGCTCATCTCGGCCGCCGGCGGCGAGCTCGCGTCGTCCGGCGTCGCGCCGGCGCGATCCTTCCCTTCCGCCGTCTCGCCGATCACGGCGCCGCCTTGACCGCCCAGATCGCCACGTCCTGGGCACGACCACGGTGGTCCTCGTGGAGGAAGCGCACCTCGACCTTCGCGAACCCCGCGTGCTCTGCCATCAGCTTCAGCGTCTCGGGGTGTCCCGGCCACGTGTGCGTCACATCGGCAACGAAGTAATCGGCGACGGCTTCGGGGTTCTGGCCGTTGATCGTCTCGAGCAGGAGCGCTCCTCCGGGACCCAGTGCCCGATGGATCTCCTCGAAGAGATGTACCCAGGCGCGCCGCGGGAGATGCTCGATCAGCTGGATCGCGCTGACGCCACCGATCGGGTCCTCCGGCCTCGTTTCGAGGTAGGCGAGCACGTCTCCGAGCGTCACCTCGATGCCGCGTGCCCGGCACCCCTCGACGGCGACCGGCGAGCCGTCGACGCCCTCGGCGTCCCAACCCCACTCGTTCAGGAGGGCGCAGAATTCGCCCATGCCGCATCCCAGATCGAGCCACCGGGGACGATCGCCCTCGTCGCCGGTCAGTTCCTTCCGCAGCGGCACCACGAGATCCTCGTACCCACGAAGGCGCTCCTCCACGGACTCGGAGCTTCCGCGCATCCGCTGTTCGAACGCCCAGTAGTACTCGTCGGGGATGGCGGACCACTCCGCGCTCTGCGTCGACGTGGATCCCGTCGGAGTGAGCGCCCGCAGAGCCAGCTCGAGCCGCTCGGATCTGGCTCGTGCCTTCTTCATCTCCTCCTCGGCTTCGGCGAGGCGGGTCGCGAGGTCGGCCGCGACGGTCGCGAGGTCGGCGGTCACGCGGTCGTACCTGCGCGTCGCGGGCCTGGTCGAGCGGAAGATGATCGCCTTGAGACGACGCTTCAGCGACGACGGCGAGCCGAGGAACGGCTCACCCTCCGGCACCCGTTGGTCCTGATCGGTCCGAAGGCGCGCGGCGAGTTCCTGCACGGCGCTCGCGAGCTGACGGGTGCTTCCTTCCCACGGTCCGGCACCCGCCGCACGCTCGGGCGGTCGATGCTCCTCCATGGCGGGACAGGCTACACGGGAGGGGTTCGGGAGTTCCCGCCGGCCGGGCATCGACGCCGCATGCGGGAGCTGCTCCGACGGAAGCGGCGTGCTCATCGGGAACACAGGAACGCCACAGGGCCGTGACGGTACGAGCAGGGGCACCGGTTAGTCTTGAGATGACCCATGGCAGAACGCATCTCCGGGCACGGCACCGTGGCGCGGGCCCTCGTGGGGGTGACCGCCTCCCTCGCCCTGCTCGTGGGACTCGTCACGGCCGGACTGACGGTCCAGTGGGTCGGGCTCCGCGGGATCGGCACAGACGACATCTTTCACCCGGTGGGCCCGTCCGGCTCGCCCACACCGGCCCAGACCGGGCCCTGCGCCGACCAGGCGTGCAACTACCTGCTGCTCGGCTCCGATTCCCGGGCCGGCCTGTCGCCCGAACAGCAGGAGCAGTTCGGGACCGACGAATCGATCGGTGGTGCGACCCGAGCGGACACGATCATGCTGGTCCACACCGATCCTCGCCTCCAGAAAGCGATCGTCCTGTCCTTCCCGCGGGATCTCTGGGTCGCGATCCCGGGTCGCGGTCACGACCGGATCAACACCGCGTTCGAAGGAGGGCTCCGTCGAGGGGGCGCGCAAGTGGTGGCCCAGACCGTCGCGAACCTGACCGGCCTGAAGATCGACCACTTCCTCTACGTCGACCTCGAAGGCTTCCGCCGGACCGTGACGACGCTGGGTGGCGTGGACATGTGCATCCCGGCGTACAACGTGAACACCCCCGGGGACCTGACCGGGACCGGCCCCGACGGCGAGCCGATCCTCGTCCACTACGACGAGGTCGGCCACATCGCGGACCCCAACTCGGGGCTGAACATCGAGCCCGGTTGCCAGCGACTCGACGGTGATCAGGCGCTCGCCTACGTGCGTGCGCGGCACCTGCCCTGCGATCACATCCCCGACTTCGCACGGATCGGCCGCCAGCAGCAGTTCCTCCGTGCCGTCGTGAACCAGATGCTGCAACCGAGCATGGTGGTGAAGGCCCCCGCCCTCGTGGGTCCGGTCCTGGAGAACCTGCGGCGCGACGCGGACCTGCTGCCCAGCGACCTCGTGTACCTCGTCGGCCAGCTCCGCGGCCTGTCGACGGGTGCCGTCGAGTTCCGGACGGTGCCGGGCGTGGCGGCGCAGGAGGGAACGAAGGCCGTGTTGAGGATGGACCCGTCGGCGAACGAGATCTTCCGGGCCATCAGACAGGGCCGCCCGATCGGCGACGTGGGAACACAGCTGGTCAACACGCCGCCGTCCGAGGCGAACACGAGGGTTGCCGTGGTCGACGCGGACTCGGAGGGCACCGCCTCCGCCGTCGAGAGCGTCCTCTCCGACGCCGGGTTCGACGTCACGCCCGGGATCTGGTCGGTGTCCGAGGCGTCTATCGACGTCACCGGTCCGGCCATCGTGTTCCGTCCCGAGGCGAGCGCGGAGGCGCAGGTCGTCGCCGCGTACTTCCCCGACCTCGCACTCGTCGTGTCTGAGGACCTGCGCGGCGCCCAGGTGGCGATCGTGGTCGATGCGACCTATTCCCTCGTGCGCCCCGGCCAGAGTGGCGGGAACGGCGGCACCGGGGAGTGCCCGGCCGTCGGGTAGGCGATCAGGAGGCGGCGCGTCGGCGCGGCGTCTCCAGCGCCAGGCGGTAGGCGGCGACCTGCCGCCGCGCCGCCTCCTCGGGCGAGAACCTCCGAGCTCGTTCTGTCCCGGCAGCGCGAAGCTCGTCGCGCAGCGTCGCGTCATCGAGGATCCGGAGCATGGCCTCGGCCCACCCGTCCACGTCGTCGGGGGCAACGAGGATCCCGGCGCCCCCCAACACCTCGGGCAGCGCGGTGCGATCGGACGCGATCACGGGACACCCCAGAGTCATCGCCTCGGCGAGCGGGAGACCGAATCCTTCATAGGTCGAGGGGTATACGAGCGCCGCCGACTCTCGGAACAACGCCTCGAGCTTCTCCGGGGACACGCGCCCCAGCCGCCGGACGTTCGGGGACAGGCCCAGCTCCTCGATCGTCCTCGTCACGGCGCCGTCGGCGGAGCCAGGGGCGCCGGTCAGCACGAGGACGGCGTCGTCGCGCGCGGCGACCACCTTCGCGAACGCCGTCAGGAGCGTTCGGTGGTTCTTGTGGGGGTTGGTGATCGCCGGATAGAGGAATGAGCGTCTGTCGGCCGACGCGCGTGCCGAGCCGCTCTGGGTAGGCATGAAGAGCGGCGCGCTCACGACGTGGACGCGGTCCGGGTCCGCGCCGAGGAGCTCGATCACCGTCTCGCGGACGAACGCGGAAGGTGTCGTGATGACGGACGCCTGCCGGACGGAAGGACGGAACCGGGCTCGGAGGTAGGCGCCCTGAGCCCGGGCAAGCGTCTCCGGCAGCTCGATCGGGCGGAGGTCGTGGATCGTCAGGACGCTCGGCCGGTTGCGCAGCCAGGGCACGACGTTGTTGAGGTGATGGACGAGATGGAGCCGCGCCCTCGCTGCCTCGCGCAGGAGCCATGTCGACTCGGCGGCGATCCTCGCGGCGCGGGACGTTCCGTCGATCGGCGCGATCGCCGTGCGGAACCGTTCAGCGAGCTCCGGGTGCGCCTTGGGAAACGTCCGAGGGCCGAGCAACGTGATGTCCACCACGTCGCGGGCCCCGTCGTCGAGCGCCCGCAGGAGGCGGATCGCGTACTCCTCGGCGCCCCCCGCGGCCTCGGGGCGCAGCCACATCAGGTTGATGCCGATCCGAGGCTTCGTCACGTGCCCGTCTCCGCTGCCTCGGCGTAGACGGCCGCGACGAGCTCGGCCGAGCGGTCCCAGGAGAACGACGCGGCCCGCACCTTCCCCGCCGCCCCAAGCGACTGGGCGAGGTCGGAGTCGTTCAGGACGCGCTCGATCGCGCCGGCGATGGCGTCGGTATCGACCGGGTCGACCAACAGCGCCGCGTCGCCCGCTACTTCCTCGGTCGCCGTGCCGGCCGACGTCACGACCGGCACGCCGTGCGCCATCGCCTCTAGGACCGGAAGTCCGAACCCCTCCCCGAGGCTCGGGTAGACAACCACCGACGCGCCCGCGTACAGGGCGTTCAGGTCGTCGGGAGGAACGAAGCCGAGGGGACGAACGAGCCCGTCCAGGGACGACACGCCGTCCGAGAGGTCCTCTTTCCAGCCCGGGGGACCCGCCAGCACGAGCTCCAGGCCGGGGCGGGCGACGCGGCGGAACGCTTCGAGGACACGCGGGAGGTTCTTCCGCGGCTCCTGCGTGCCGCAGAACAACACGTAGGGCCGTTCGATCCCGTAGCGGCGTCGAACCTCCGCTCCCTCGAGCCCGCCGGAGGTGCGCATCCGCACGCCCCACGGAACCAGGCGGAGCCGTTCGGGATCGATCCCCGCGGCACCGCACGCATCCATGGTCGCCCTCGACGGACAGATCACGAGCCTGGCGTGGCGCCGCGCGAGGTCGAGTCCGCGCCGAAGGACCGCGCGCGAGTGCCACGTGTAATGGTCCGGAGAGTCGAGGAAGAACAGATCGTGCACGGTCGCGACCAACGGGGCGTTCGACGGCGGGACCACGTATCCGGCGTCGTGGACCACGTCCACCGGGCCCGTCGCACGCTCGACCACCGGGTGGCGGAGCCATTGCCACGCCTCGTACAGCACGCGTCGCGGAAGAGGCAGCTGTCGCACGGGGACGGGAGGCCGGAAGGCCTCCGGCGGAGGCTCCCGATGACGGGCGGAAACGCCGACGAGGTCAAGATCGCCACGTCGACCGAGTGCCCGGAGCAGCTCCACCGTCGATGTGGCGATCCCGCCCGGGACAACGTGCCATGACTGTTCAACCGTTACCGCGACGCGCATGCGGGATGACCTGCGGCAGACGACGGATGGCGTGCAGAGGGCGAAGACACGGCTGGTACTCTAGCCAGCCCCGGGCTCCAGGTTGGTCGGATCCCCGCTTCTGCTGGTCCGGAGGGCCCAGGTGCGCGTCACGATCGTCAACCTCTTCTATCCACCCAACCTGGCGCCGTCCGCGCATCTGGCCGCCTCGCTTGCCGACCACCGGGCGGCCCTCGGCGACCAGGTGACGGTCGTCTGCGGGACGGGCGACTATCTCGGCGGCTCGGAGCGAGGGGCGCGTTCCGCGCACGACCGTGGCGGCGATTCCGGAAACCCGAGGGTGATCAGACTCTGGACACCCGCCCTCGGGAAAGCGAGCACGGCGCGGCGACTTGGTGACTACGTCAGCTTCCTCGTCGGTGCGATCGGCAGGCTCCTCACGCTGCCGAGACAGGACGTCGTGATCGCGCTCACAACCCCGCCCCTCATCCTCGTGGCCGCCGTCGCACATCGACTCCTGCATCCCCGCACCCGGATCGTACTGTGGTCACACGACGTGTACCCCGACGCTGCCGAGGTGTTCGGCACGATCCGCCCTGGAGGCATCCTGTCCCGAGCCCTGCGGGCGATCTCGAGATGGCTGCTCCGTCGCGTGGACCATGTCGTGGCCGTCGATCAGGCGATGCTGCATCGGGTACGTACCGGGTACGCGCGAGACGGTACGCCCGAGGGATCGGTCATCCCCACCTGGGAGCCACTCGCCCTTTTCCCCGGTGGGGACCGGCCGGCACGGTGGGAGGCCTATGAGGATCCGGACCTCGCGGGACGATTCATCGTCCTGCACCTCGGCAACCTCGGATTCGGTCACCGCACCGACACGATCGCGGGGGCCGCGGCTGCGGTCGCCGAGGAGGGCGTGACCTTCCTGTTCGTGGGCGGTGGGGAGCGATTCCCGGAGCTCGCGGAGGAAGCCGCGCGCCGGCATGTCGAGAACATCCGGTTCCGTGGCTACGTCCCGAAGGAGCAAACCCCGGCGGTCCTCGCGGGAGCCGACTGCGCCCTCATCTCCCTGGACGACCGCTCGATCGGCATCATGAGCCCCAGCAAGATGAACGCCGGCCTGGCGATGGGGCTCCCAGTCCTCTACGCCGGTCCGACGGGCACTAACGTCGACGAGGCGATCACGGAGTACGACTGCGGGTTCTCGCTGCGCCAGGGCGACGTCGCGGGACTCGCCGATGCGAT
The DNA here is from genome assembly GCA_046714835.1 of Actinomycetota bacterium. Classification (GTDB taxonomy): domain Bacteria; phylum Actinomycetota; class UBA4738; order UBA4738; family HRBIN12; genus JAJNBA01. The sequence continues at coordinate 11,804 of JBKKAE010000373.1, forward strand.
CCGCCGACTCCGCTCCGATCCGGATCTCGCCGGGGAACTGTCGAAGAACGCCCGGCGCGCCTTCGAGGAGACCTACTCCGATCGGAGCGCCCTCGCCAGATTCGACTCGCTGCTCGAGGAGCTCACCGGCTCCGGGTCGCGTCCCGACCCGAGGATAGGATGACCGTCCCGAGAGGAGTGAGCGTGGGAGGCGACGAGATCCGCGTGTTGCTGGTGGGCACCGACGACGATTTCGGGACCGAGCTCGAAGGCGAGGGATTCGACGTCGCGCGCATCCCCGACCTCGCGTCCCTCGGTCCGGGATCGGATCAAGACGCGGTGATCGTCGCCCTCGATGACCCCGGTCCCCTCGAGGCGCTCGAGACGCTCCGTCTCAAGACGCCCGCGGCCGCCATCCTGGTCCTCACGACAGCGGAACGAGAGGCCGACGGCGCTGTGGCCCTGCATGCGGGGGCGGAGGACCACCTCGTGCACGGCTCGATCGCCGAGGGTCTGCTCCCCCGGGCGATCCGCTACGCCGTCGAGCGACGGCGGATGCGCCGCGAGCTCGCGACGGTCGACGAGCTCACGCGACTCCCCAACCTCCGAGGCTTCTTCGCGATCGCCGAGCACCAGTTGCGGATGGCCGATCGTGCAGGCACCCCCGTCGTGCTGCTCTTCGTCCGTTTCGACGATCACCAACCGGCGAGCGAGGGGGACGCCGGCGCCGCGGACCAGGTCGCCCTCGAAGCCGCCGAAGTGCTCCTCAGCGCGATCCGCGACGCCGATCTCCCCGCGCGCATCGCCGACGACACGTTCTGCGTGCTCCTGTCCGGTGACGCCAGGGGCTCGGAGGTCGCCGTGCTCTCGAGGCTCGTGGAGGCGATCGCCGTGCACGACGCGAGCAAGCCCCAGCCACACCCCCTCGCACTGTCGGTCGGCAGCGCGATCTACGACCCCGGCCGTCCCGTCCCCCTCGAGGGATTGCTTCGAACCGCCGAAGCGGAGATGCGACCGCACTCATCCGAGACCCGATGAGCTGCGAACACCTCTTGCGATCATCCGATCTCCAGGAGGGCGGCGAACACGAGCGCATCCATGACCCTCGAAAGGACGCAGGGCGCACCCATGGGCTCCGCTGAGCCGGTCGCGGCACGAGACGAGGACCTCGTCATACGGGTCGCCGCCGGCGACGAGCTCGCGTTCCGCGAGCTCTTCTCCCGGTACGCTTCCGTGGCGCATGCACTCGCCTTCCGGCTGGTCCGTCATGCGCACGTGGCGGAGGAGATCGTGCAGGAAGCATTCCTCGCCGTGTGGCGAAGCCCCGATCGGTACGACCGAACGAGAGGGTCGGTCCGCGCGTGGCTGATGGGGACGGTCCACCACCGTGCCGTCGACGCGGTGAGACGAGAGCAGGCGCAGCGCCGTCGCGCGGAACAAGCGGCGGCGCTCGGATCTCCGTTCACGGAGGACCCGACCGACGACGTCTTGTCGGCGATCGATCTCCCTCGGGAGCGCCGGCTCATCCGGAACGCGCTCGCAGAGCTCCCCGATGAGCAGCGTGAGGTCATCCAGCAGATGTACTTCGACGGCATGTCCCAGTCGCAGATCGCCGAACGCACCGGTCTCCCGCTCGGCACGGTCAAGTCCCGGACGCTGCTCGCCATGCGGCGGCTCCGCTCCAAGATCGGCGAGGCTGCGCCATGACCCGCGACCATCAGCTGATCGACGAGCTCCTCGCCGTCCGGGCCCTCGACGGCCTCGACGAGGACGACGCCGATCGCCTCGAACGAGAGCTCGCCGCCCACGGCGACTGCGCCGAGTGCCGGCGGCTCGAAGCCGGCCACCTCGAGGTCGCCGGGATGCTGCCGCTCGCGCTCGATCCTCGCCCCGTGGACGGAGACGTGGCGGACCGCATCCTCGCCCACCCCCAGCAATCAGGTCCCACCGCCGCGCCGCTCGATGAGGTCTCCGCCCGGAGGGACGGTCGCCTCGGTCGGTGGCAGGCTGCCTTCGGCGTCGCGGCGGCGGTTGCCCTTGTCCTCGCGATCGTGCTCGCCACGCGGCCGGGCGGCGTGCCCGTCCCCGAGACGATCGTCGCCTTCGAGGGGACCCCCGGGGAGCTGGCCATGGCCTACACACCGGGGGAGCGCGGGGTTCTCGTGTGGGGGACGGGCCTCCCCGATCCCGGCGCCGAGAGCGTCTACGAGCTGTGGATGATCGAGGACGGCGACCCCATCCGTGGCGCATGCCTCGCGCCGACGGATGGAGCGGTCGCCGCGTATGTCGACGCCGATCCCTCATCCGCCGAGCTCCTCGCCGTGACGGTCGAATCCTCCGAGTGCCCGGAGGCGCCGAGCACCGATCCGATCTACACCGCCGAAGTTCGCTGACCACCCGAGGCTTCCACCCGAGGCTCCAGGGTGCCTCGGACGTAGCCTTCTGACCGTGACGGCGGCCAAGCGAGGTCGGACTCACCCGACGCAGGTATCGAGGCTAGCGCCACGGTGACCGCGAACGCGACCGACGGAGTGCTCGACTCGCGCGCGCGACTCGTCCGAGTGGAGAGCCTCGTGCGCCGGCCGCCGGTGGCGTGTCCGCCGACCACCTCCATCAGGGACGCGGCCGCCCTGATGACCCGTGAGCGCATCTCCTCCGTCCTGATACTTCATCCCGACGGACCGGGGATCCTCACCGACCGGGACCTGCGGAGCAAGGTGGTCGCGCTCGGCCGCGATCCCGACACGCCGATCTCCGACGTGATGACGGCGAGAGCCACGACGATCCCGGGATCGGCCATGGTGGGGGAAGCGATCCTCGCCATGCTCGAAGGGGGGTTCCACCACGTCCCGGTGACCGACGGGGTGGGCGACGTGATCGGTGTCGTGACCGACACCGACCTCATCGGGCTCGGCCGAGGCTCACCCTTCCTGCTGAAGCGGGCCATCGAGGACGCGCCGGACGAGGCGGCTGCGATCGCCGTCGCCTCCGAGCTCCCCCGGGTGGTCCGTTCCATGGTCCAGGCGGGTGTCGATCCGGTGGACGTCGGATACGCCGTCGCGCTGATGACGGACTCCCTCACCGTGCGGTTCGTCCACCTCGCGACGGAGGAGCTGGGGAGCGCGCCGGTCTCCTGGGCGTGGCTGGCGCTCGGCAGCGAAGCCCGCCGCGAGCAAGGGCTGCACTCCGACCAGGATCATGCGATCGCGTACGACTCGCGCGGCGAGGGACGTGATCTCGACCCGTACTTCGCGTCGCTCGCTACGAGGGTGACGGCCAACCTCGAGGCCGCCGGGATCCCCCGATGCCCTGGGAACGTGATGGCCACCGAGCCCGCGCTCCGACGCTCCTTGGATGAGTGGGTCCAGACCTTCCGAGGGTGGTTGCGCGATCTGGGCGAGGGAGCGACCACCCAGGCCTCGATCGCGTTCGACTACCGCCGCGTCGCCGGCACGCTCGACGCGGAGGCCCGACTCGACGACGTGCTCCGCGACACGGCGCGCCATCCAGGGTTCGCGGCATCCCTCGCGCACCGTGCGCTCGATCCGAAGCCACCGCTGGGCGTATTCGGCCGCCTGGTCGCCGAGCGGCGCGGTCCGTACAAAGGAACGCTCGACATCAAGCACCAGGGTCTGCTGATCGTCACCACGCTGGCACGTGCGCTGTCCGTCGGTCGCGGGATCGTCGAACGGTCGACGGTTGCCCGCCTCCGGACGCTTCCTCGTGACGGTGGCTTCGACGGCGCGCTGGTGGCCGACATCGAGGAGGCCTTCCGATTCCTCTGGGGGGTCCGTCTCCGGCACCAGGCGAACGAAGCCCTCCGCGGGGGCGACCCCGACGATCACGTCGACCCCGGGAGCCTGGGGCCGGTGACGCGGGCGGGGCTCCGCGAAGCGTTCCGCGTGATCGAGCGCGCCCAACGCGCCCTTGCGCTGGAGCTGGGTCTGCACACGTACTGAGCGGAAGAAGCAGGTGGCCCCGGCGAATGACCCGCGCAGCCGCTCGCTCAGCGGGTCGCGAGCGCTTCCCGAAGCACCATCGGCAAGATGCCGCCGTGGCCGAAGATCGCGACCTCCGCCGCCTGATCGATCCGGACCGTCACCGGGAACGTGTCCGACGAGCCGTCTTCCTTGGTGACCTGGACGGTGGCGTCGTGTCCGGGCACGATCCCGATCTCCAATCCGAGGACCGAGAATGTCTCCCGGCCCGTCAGGCCGTGACTCTCCGCCGACTCCCCGGCCTTGTACTGCAGGGGAAGGATGCCCATCCCCACGAGGTTCTGACGGTGTATCCGTTCGAACGACTCCGCGAGCACGAACCTCACCCCGAGGAGCGCCGGGCCCTTGGCCGCCCAGTCCCGCGACGAACCGCTCCCGTACTCCTTCCCCGCCAGGACGCCGAGCGGCGTCTCCTCGTCGCGGTACCGCATCGCGGCTTCGAAGACGCTGGTCACCTCACCGCTCGGGAGGTGCGTCGTCCACCATCCCTCCGTCCCCGGTGCGAGCTCGTTCCTGAGCCGGACGTTCGCGAAGGTGCCTCGCATCATCACCTCGTGGTTCCCGCGCCTGGCACCGTAGGAGTTGAAGTCCCGCTGCTGGACGCCGTGCTCGATCAGGTATCGACCCGCGGGAGAGTCGGGGCGGATCGCGCCCGCGGGTGAGATGTGGTCGGTCGTGATGGAGTCGCCCACCTTCGCCAGGATCTTCGCGCCGTCGACACGTGTGCCTTCCGCTTCGGCGTCGCCGACCGGGCCGCCGTTCTGACCGGTGAAGAAGGGCGGTTCGCGGACATACGTCGAGTCCGGATCCCACTCGTACGCCGGCCCGGTCGGCGTCGGGAGCGCTCGCCAGCGGTCGTCACCCTCCCAGATCCGGCCGTACTGCTGGACGAACTGATCCTCGGTCACCGCGGTCGCGATCACCTCGGCGACATCCTGTGGGCTCGGCCAGAGATCGCGCAGGAAGACGGGGCCGTCCGTGCCCTCGCCGAGGGGCTCGGTCGTGAGATCGAGGTTGATCCTTCCGGCGAGGGCGTACGCAACGACGAGGGGTGGCGACGCCAGGTAGCTCGCCCGAACCTGCGGGTGGATGCGCCCTTCGAAGTTCCGATTGCCGGACAGGACGGCCACGACGTTCAGCTTCCCGTCGTCGATGAGCTTCGCCACCTCGTCCGGGAGCGGGCCGGAGTTCCCGATGCACGTCGTGCATCCGAACCCCACGAGGTTGAACCCGAGCTTCTCCAGATGCGGCGTCAGTCCCGCTCGGTCCAGGTAATCGGTCACGACCCTCGACCCGGGCGCGAGCGAGGTCTTGACCCAGTGCTTGGACTCCAGCCCCGCGTCCACGGCTCGCTTGGCGAGCAACCCGGCACCCACCATCACCGATGGGTTGGAGGTGTTGGTGCACGAGGTGATCGCCGCGATCACCACGGAGCCGTGGCCCACGTCGCGGCCGTTGGGCTCCACGTCCTCGGTCCATCCCATGTCCGCGACGCTCGTGTCGGGATTGCCCCCTTCGTCGAGGAATCGTCCGACCTCCGTCGGCTTGGGGTCGGGCTCGAGGTGCCGCTGGAACGCATCGACGAACGAGTCCCACACCTTCGGGAGCGCGACACGGTCCTGCGGCCGGCGAGGCCCCGCCATCGAGGGTTCGATACGCGTGAGATCCAGGTCCAGCGTCTCGGTGAAGGTCGGGGTCGGATCGGCATCCGTGCGGAACAGGCCCTGCGCCTTCGTGTACCGCTCGACCCGGTCGATCAGGTCGCCTCGACCCGTGAACCGGAGGTACTCGAGCGTCCGATCGTCGACGGGGAAGAATGCCGACGTGGCCCCATACTCCGGGCACATGTTCGAGAGGGTCGCCCGGTCCGCGATCGTCAGGGTGGAGAGCCCCGCCCCGTAGAACTCGACGAAACGACCGACGACTCCGTGGGCGCGGAGCATCTGGGTCAACGTGAGGACGAGATCCGTCGCGGTCGTGCCCGCCGGCAGTCCGCCGGTCACCTGCACGCCGACGACGTCCGGCTGGGGAAGGAACGTCGGCTCCCCCAGCATCGCGGCCTCCGCCTCGATCCCGCCGACGCCCCATCCGAGGACCCCGAGGCCGTTGATCATCGTGGTGTGCGAGTCCGTCCCCATCAACGTGTCGGGGAACGCCACGCCGTCACGCACGCTCACGACCTGCCCGAGATGCTCCAGGTTCACCTGGTGACAGATGCCGGCGCCGGGAGGGACGACGCGAAGGCCGTCGAACGCCTGCTGGGCCCAACGGAGGAGCGCATACCGCTCGCCGTTCCGCCGGTACTCCCACTCGATGTTGGCCTCGTACGCGTCCGCTGAGCGGAAGAGATCCACCTGCACCGAGTGATCGATGATCAGGTCAACCGGCACGAGCGGGTTGATCGACGCCGGATCCCCGTCGGCCCGAGCCACCGCACTCCGCATCGCGGCGAGGTCGACGACGACGGGCACGCCGGTGAAGTCCTGCATCAACACCCGTCCCGGCATGAACGCCACGTCCGCGGCCGGCTCTGGCCAACGAGCGAGCGAGCGCACGTCGTCGTCGGCCACGTCGCGGGAGCCGGCGCGCCGGAGCAGGTTCTCGAGAAGGATCTTGACCGTGTGGGGAAGGCGGTTGACGTCGGCGATCCCCGCGTCGGCGAGCCACGGGAGCGAGAAGACGTCCAGTGGGCCGTCCGATGTCTCGAGCTGCGCGCGGGCACCGGTGAGTTCCGAAGTCATCTGAAGCCGTCCTCCTCGTCATCCATACTCCCACGCCCCGAGGAGACTCCAGTCTCGAGCTCAGGAGCCGTCGAACTGCCGCTCCTCCTCCGCCGCACGGGCCGCATCGATGGCTTCCTTGTGCGCGATCCGGCGCTCGCGTCGGAGCTTCGCCTCCCCCTGTCGCCGCCGCTCCTCCTCGGTCTCCACGACCAGCGGAGGCACCGGTCGAGGCCTCCCCTCGTCGTCGACGGCAACGAAGACCAGGTAGGCGCTGTTCACGTGACGGATGGCTCCCGTGATCGGATCCTCCGCCTCCACGCGGACACCGCACTCCATCGAGGTTCTCCCGACGTCGTTCACGCAGGCTCGCAGGACGACGACCTCTCCGATGTGGACGGGCTCGAGGAAGGTCATCTCGTCGATCCCGACGGTGAGGGCGACGCCGCCCGAATGCTTGATGGCGGCGAGGGCTGCCGCCGTGTCCACGAGACGCATGATCACGCCGCCGTGGACGTTGCCGGCGACGTTCGCGTCCGTGACCTCCATCATCTGGGTGAGGGTCACCTTCGAGTCGGAGACGCTGCGCCGGCCGCGTTCGGACACGCGGGGCATCCTACGCGGGCTCACCGCCCGCGGCCGGAGCACCGATACCATCACGACCATGCGGAGAACGATGCGAGCCCTGGCCGTCGCGCTCGCGATCGGCGCGTGCGGCACCCAGCCAACGTCGGCGCCGACACCCACCTCGGCGTCCCCGACCCCGAGCTCGCCGACCTCACCCGAACCCTCCGTGTCCTCCGAGCCCTCGCCGAGCCCCGAGCCCGCCGACGGGGAGATGCCCAGGGTGTTCACCGACGATCTCGAGCCCGCCGAGCTCCCGCTCGATGCGCTCGTTCCCGAAGGTGCAGACGCGACAGGTCAGTGGTTCGGGTTCACGGCGAACGGGGTGGTCGTGATGGTCGCCTGGGCGGAGCCGGGATCGGATCCCTTCCTCATGCCCCGCGGCTTCGCGCTGTGGCGCCGGTACGCCTCCTCGCCACACTGGCGGGTGGGGCTCGTCGAACGACACGAGGCCGACGAGGGGATCCAGGAGATCCAGATGTCGACGACCGACCTCACCGGTGACGACTCGGACGATGCCCTCATCTTCGAGGGGATCGGCGGCTCCGGGGCCTGTGGCACCTGGCTCGTCCTCGATCTCGCTCGCGTGAAAGAGACCTATCGACGCGAGCTCTGCGACGGAAGGATCGACCCCGGGCCGCCTGGATCTCCTGGGCTCGTGATGACGCGATCCGTGTACCGGGAGGGCGACGCACACTGCTGCCCCAGCGCGATGCGAGAGACCACCCTGTCGTGGACCGGGAGGGCGTGGCGGGTCACGGAGACGAAGACGATCGAGGGCTGAGCCCGTGCTACGCCGTGTCGGTCGGGAACATGGGCCAAGGTGCCTAGGCCTTTCGTCCTACCGGATGACCAACAGGAATCCCCCTCTCGGCACTGAACCTGCTCGCGAAGCGTGCCGATAAGGAGCCCGGGAGACCCGACAGGGGGCTGGTAGGCACATGTTGACTGGGTACGGTCTGGCTCGAAGGATCCATATCGCGCTCATCGGACTGCTCGTCATCGGGGTGGCGGGTTCGTTCTGGATGAGCATCCGAGCTCGCTCGACCGCGGAAGAACGAGCGGTCGAGTCGGCCCAGGTCATCACGGACAGCTCCCTCACGCTCGTCTTCCGACCCGACGATCTCCAGGACGATGCCTCTCCCGAGAGGATCCGCGAGCTGGCCCGTTCGATCGACGACGTCGTACTCGACCCAAGCGACTTCGACACCGTGACCCTGTTCTCTTCGTCGGGAGAGATCCTCTTCTCGACCGAGGACGGCAACATAGGTCAGCGTCTCGCCGGTGAACGACCCCGCATCCGAACCGCGTTCCGGGGAGAGCCGCAGTCGAGGCTGATCGACGACACCCTTTCCGTGCTCGTCGGGCTGCGATTCCCCTCCGGCGTCGGCAGCCCCGCTGCCGTCGAGCTCTCGCGTCCCGCTGACGACATCACCGGCGCGGCAGCGCCCTGGCGAACCAACATGTTCTTCCTCGGAGGCGCGCTCGCCCTCGTCCTGCTGGCCGCCGGCGCACCGATGCTCAGAGGCGGGGGCTCGGTCGAAACCGCGGAGTCCTCGCGGATGCGAGTGCCGGTGATCCCCGTGCGGCAGCCCGTCGCGCCGGCGAGAAGGATCGAGGCACCGCGGCCGGGGATGAAGGAGGAGGCGGAAGCTCGCCGGCGCGCCGAGACGCGTGCGCAGGAGGCGGAGCAGCGCCTCAACCTCCTGCAGGACCAGTACCGCGCCACCCTCGAGGAGCTGCAATCCACGCAGCGGACGATCCGCGACCAGCCTGTCGGGCTAGACCGAGAGTTCGAGGAACGTGCGGTCAAGGCCGAGCAGGCCGCGAGGTCGCTCGAGCAGCGGCTCCACAGCGTGACCGCCGAGCGTGATCGGATCGCCGGTGAGTTGCTGGCCAGGCGCGACGCGATCGCGGGCCCGGGCCAGGAAGAGATCAAGCAGGTCGAAGCAGAGGCTATGGGCCTTCGAGCCGAGCTCGAGGGGGCACAGACGCAGCTCTCGATGACGATCCAGGAGCTGGCAGCTCTGCAGCGACAGGCGGAGCGTTCGCGAGAGCTTCAGGAGGAGTTGGACGCCGCGCAGCTCGAATCGCTCCATGCGCGAGACGCCATGGATGGGATGCAGACAGAGCTGGGGAGCGCCCGGACCGAGCTGGACGACGTGCGAGGCGAGCTGCGAGCGCTCCGAACGGAGGAGCAGCGCGCCGCCGAGCTCACCGACGAGCTCCGGACCGTGAAGGCCGAGATCGACAGCATGCGAGCGTCGCATCGAGCTGAGCTCGTCGAGCGCGAGGCGGAGCTCGAGGAGCAGGTCCGTTCGGTCCGAGAAGAGTTCCAGGCTCAGGTGGCCGAGGCCGAGACACGTCACGCCGCGGAGCTCGCCGAAGCCGAGAAGGAGTTCGCGGCCCGCGTTGCCGCCGCCGCCGCGGGAGCGGACGAGGCCAGCGCGCGAGTGGCAGCCGCAGGTGCCGACCTGGAGGCCGCGAGATCGGAGTCGGAGGCGCGAGCCGTCGACCTCGAGAGCGCGCGAGCCGAGCTCCAAGCGGCCCACGACCGGATCGAGTTGCTGCAGCAGGGTCTGTCCGAGCGTCAGGGAGACTTCGACGGCGCCGCCGAGGAGGTGCAGCGAGCGCAGGCCGATCGAGAGGCGCTCGCCGCGGAGATCACCGAGCTTCGCGCGGCGCTGAAGGAGTCGGAGGCCGCGCTCACGGACGAGCGCGCGGGACGAGAGAAGCTCGAGAGCTCCGACTCCCGGATCCAAGACGAGGCACGTCGTGCCACCCAGCGCGCCGACGCCCTCGCCGGGGAGCTGGAGGCCGCGACCCAGGCGAACACCGAGATGAACCGTCGTCTCCAGGAGATCGAAGCCAGGCGCGCTCTCGAGGTCGCCGAGGACGAGGGTCGGGCGCACATGGACGAGCTGCTCACGGCGACGCAAGAGCGTCTCGCCGGGCAGACGGAGAAGCTCATCGCCGCCGAGGAGCGGGCCCGGGAGATGGAGCGTCGAGTCACGATGGACGCGGAGCGGCTCGAGGAGCTCGAGGCGCAGCTACGCCAACACCAGATGGCGGATCAGATGCGAGAGCTGCAGCCGACGAAGCACGAGCACCATGAGGCGGATGACGCGGTTCCCGTCGAGGGGCTTCGCGCGGCGACACCGTTCATCAAGGAGATGTCGATGGACGCGCAGAAGACGATCTCTCGGATGATGGGTGTCGCCCAGCTGCTCAAGCACAAGCAAGGAGCGAAGGAGCAAGCGCAGCTCGTGCAGCAGCTCACGGCCAATGGCCGGCGGCTCGGCAACACGATCCGCGACCTGTCCGACATCGATTCGTTGGTCACCGGCACGGTTTCCCTCGAACTCCGGAACACCGACCTCGAATCCCTGATCCGTCGCGTGCTAGAGGAATCCGGGATCGAGTCGGAGCAGGACGTCCGGGTCGAGATCGAGCCCGTCTCGATCGCGGTCGACCGCACCAGGACCGAGCAGATCATCCAGGCCCTGCTCCGCAGCGCCGGTGATCGCACGCCCGAAGGCAAGACCATCACGGTGCGCCTCATCCGAGACAAGGGTGGAGCGTTGATCGTCGTCGAGGACGCGGAGTCGTCTGCGGAGATCTCCCTCAGTCCGATGGTGCGGCGGCTCGCCGAGGTACAGGGCGGTTGGGCGAAGGTCGCGCCGCGTGACGGCGGAGGTGCCGCGTTCCAGGTGTTCCTGCCGGCCGGTGGACCGGGCGGCACTCCCCCTGAAGAGCCCGTCGAAGGGGAGCAGCCGGTCGAGGAAGTCAACGACGAACCCAATCACTGGGTCCAGGCTGAGCAGGCGCTCGTCCGCGAGCTCCGTGAGCTCTCGCAGGGCAAGGCGAAGTAGCCCTAGATCCTCCGAAGGACCAGCGCGTCGCCCTGACCGCCGCCGCCGCAGATCGCCGCCCCGCCGAGATCGACGCCCCGCCGCCGCATCTCCATGACGAGCGTGAGCACGATCCGCGCGCCGGAGGCCCCGATCGGATGCCCCAGCGCGACCGCGCCCCCGTTGACGTTCACGATGTCATCGTCGACACCGAGCATCCGCGCGGAGTGGATCGGAACGGCGGCGAACGCCTCGTTGATCTCGACGAGCCCGAGGTCCGATGCGGCGAGGCCGGACCTCTTGAGCGCTCGTTCGAGAGCCATCGCCGGAACCGTGTGCAACGAGGGATAGCGATCGGATGACATGCCGTAGGCGACGATCTCGGCGAGCGGCGTGGCCCCCAGCTCCTCCGCTCTGTCGGCGCTCATCACCACGACCGCGCACGCGCCATCGGAGATCTGCGAGGCGTTGCCCGCCGTGATCGTGCCGTCCGCTCGGAACGCGGGCTGCAACCGGGCCAGCGTCTCCGGCGTCGTCTCGGGACGGATCCCCTCATCTCGATCGACCCGGGCGACGGCACCCTTCCGGTCCTTCACGTCGATGGGCACGACCTCATGGGCCATGCGGCCCGATCCCCATGCGGCGTCGGCCCGCTGATGTGAGCGCGCCGCCCACGCGTCCTGCTCCTCGCGGCCGAGACCGAGCTCCGCGCTCACCGCGTCGGTGCCCTCGCCCATGTGCTGTTCCAGGAACGAAGACCACAGGCCGTCGTGGATCATCGAGTCGATCAGCTCGGCATCCCCCAGCCGGGAGCCTTCTCGGCCCTTGGGAAAGACGTAGGGGGCGTTGGTCATCGACTCCATCCCGCCAGCGACCGCAACCTCGATCTCGCCAGCACGGATCATCTGGTCAGCCATCGCGATCGCCGCCATCCCGGACAGACAGACCTTGTTGATCGTGATCGCAGGGACATCCTTCGGGAGGCCGGCGCCGATCGACGCCTGGAGCGAGGTGATCTGTCCGGCGCCGGCCTGCAGCACGTGGCCGACGATCGCGTAGTCGACCTGCCCGCCCTCGATGCCTGCCCGCTCGACCGCGGCCCGGATCGCGCGTGCTCCCAGCTCGACCGCCTTCAGTCCGGCGAAGGCTCCCCCGAACTTCCCGGTGGGCGTCCGGGCGCCGGCCACGATCACTGAACGGGGAGACGTGCTCATGGATCGAGTCTACGGCCGTCGATCGGTGAGGCGGCGCGGATCAATTCCGGGCCGAGACCGCTCCCTGGATCACCTCGAGGATCTCCTCGCGGATCAGCTCGTCACGATCCACGAGCGCCTGCGCGAGTGCCGCATGGACGTCACGGTTCTCGGCGAGCACCTCGAGCACGCGCTCCTTCTGGGCCGTGAGGATGTCTTCCACGCTCTGCTTGCCGCGTTCGTCGGCCAGGACCTTCGCCACGAGGTTCGCGCCCCCGATGGGACCGTGGGAGACCGCGTCGAAGGAGATCAAGGACCCGGCCATCCCGAACGAACCCACCATCTGTGCGGCCAGCTGCGTGGCCACCATCAGGTCGCTCGCCGGCCCCGTGCCGGACTCGCCGAGGACGAGCTCCTCCGCCGCGAGGCCGCCGAGGGAGATCGCGATGCCCGATTCGATCTCCGTCCGACTGCGCGTGAAGCGCTCCTCCTCGTCGCCGTGGGCGAGGAGGCCGAGCGATCCACGCCGCTTGATGATCGAGAGCACCTCGAGCCGGCGGTTCTGGCCCAGGAAGTGGGCGACGGTCGCGTGTCCCGCCTCGTGCACCGCCACCGCGCGACGATCGTTCGCGGTGTAGGTGACGGCTTGCTTCAAGCCGATCTCTTCGGTGAACTTCGCCTCCATGACATCGGCGAAGTTCATCTCCCGGCGCCCCTCGCGGAGCGCGACCAGGAGCGATTCGTCGAAGAGGTGCTCGATCATGACCGGCGTGTACGCGAAGCACTCGTGTGCGATCCGCGTCCGCACCGAGGGGTCGTCGAGCTGCTCGTGGTGCTTCTTCCGCTCGAGGAAGTAATCGACGAGGTCCTCCCGCTCGCTCTGGGTCGGGACGTCGAAGTACAGCCGCCGATCGAAGCGACCGGGCCGCATGAGCGCGGTGTCGAGCGAGTCCGCACGGTTGGTAGCGGCGATCAACAGGATGTTGTGGTACTCGGGACCGATCATCTTCAACTGCCAGTTGGCGGGGAGATAACCGTTCAGCCACCCCAGGAACTTCCCCCAGATCCGGGTGCGGACGCGCGGCTGATCGAACGACTGCATCTGGATCAGGAGCTCGTTGACCATCCCACCGGTGTTCGAAGACATGAACCTGGACACCGAGCGCTCCATGCCGTCAGGGGTCGAGCCGTTCACGCCGTCCCGCGACTGCGCGATCGCATCGATCTCTTCGATGAAGCCGATCGCGCCCCCTTCCTTGCGGGCGGCCTTGCGGAGCGCCTTGAAGAACGACCGGATGCGGTACGCGGTCATCCCGAACCACATCGACTGGAGAGCGGTCGCCGAGATGAACAGGAACGGGACGCCCGCCTGCTTGGCCATCGCCTTCGCCAGGTACGTCTTGCCGGTCCCCGGCGGTCCTTCGAACAGGACCCCGCGACGCGGCGTTCCGCCGAGCTCGTCGCGGAACACGCCGTAGCCGAGGAACACGTCCAGGGTGCGCACGACCTCGTCGACCTGCGTATCGAGGCCCTTGAGCTCGGTCAGTCCGACCTCGACCTGCTCGGGATACACGGTGATGTGCGGAGATCGGCCGGAGAGCAGCGGCATGGCGACCATGAGCCCGATGGCCACGATGAGGAGCATCGCCGGGAGGTAGATCTCCCACGGGAACGACTCCGGGATGGTGGGCAGCCGCAGTGGCCGACCGGTCGAGTACCGCCACCAGAGGTAGGCGTCCAAGGAGGTCACGACGACGATCGCGCGGAGGAGCCGCTTGCGTTTGGTGCGATCGCGCTGGCGGAACACGTCTGCTCGGCCCGCGCGGAGCGTGGTCGAGCCGGCGAGGAGGGCTGCGGTAGCCGAGCTGTGGTTCTTCTCCGTCACCATTCCTCCGAGATCAGCGGTCCTGGTGGGGTTCTGGCCTTCCGTACGCACGCTATACCCTTGCCTCTCCCCCGTGAATCCGACCTTCGGCCCCAAATGGGGGATGGTGCTTCTCAGCCGAAAGTCTCATGGATGGTTCGATATCGTGCGGCCGTGGCCCGCACGAAACAGCCTCCCAAGAGCGACGAGGACCGGCGGGTCGTGGGCGGACTGCTGCGGGATCTGCGGAAGGCGGCCGGCTACCGATCCGTGGACGCGGCCGCGGCCGTCGCCGGCGCACCCTCCTCCCGGCAGACGATCTACGCGTATGAGCGCGGGGGGCTGACCCCGTCGCTCGCGCAGTTCCTCGACCTCGTGGAGTTCTACGTGCTCCGAGCCCCGCATCTCGACGGCGCCAAGTCCGAGGACGACCTCCGGGCCCAGGGCGTGGCGGCAGTCACCCGTGTGCTGACGCTGCCCCTCTACCACGTCGCGGCCGCTCAGGATCTGGTCGCGCGCATGCAGCCGGGCGTTCGGAGGAAACGGTGATCGTCGAGATCGACCACGTCGGGATCGCCGTGGACGATCTCGACGCCGCCGTCGAGCACTACCGGCGCACGCTGGGCGTGGAGCCATCCCATCGGGAACGTGTGGAGGATCAGGGTGTCGAGGAAGTCATGTTCGCGGTCGGGACCTCGTCCATCCAGCTGCTCGGTGCACTGGGGCCCGACACACCCGTCGGTGTGTTCCTCGCGAAGCGCGGTCCCGGCGTGCATCACGTCGCTTACCGGGTGGACGACGTGGCAGCGTCGCTGGACCGTCTCCGGGGCGAGGGGGTCCAGCTGATCGACGCGGCCCCGAGGCCGGGCTCGCGAGGCACGTCGATCGCCTTCGTCCATCCGAAGGACATGGGCGGCGTCCTCGTCGAGCTGGTGCAGGTTCCCTGATCGACCCCCGCCGTCACCCCAGGCCCGAGAGACCGGGCGCGGGCGCGTTGATGAGCACGGCGACGTTGCCCTCCGGGAGCTTCCCGTCGCCCATCAGTTGGTGCGCAAGCCCTGCCTCCTGGTACGCGTAGGCGTGCCCGAGGGTTGTTCGGATCTTCTCCTCTCGCACGAGATCGTTGAATGCCGCCGCCTGGTCGTCGTTGAACAGATGGGAACCCTGGTAGCGCTTCTGCAGGTACCAGAGGTAGCGCACGTCGATCAGCGTGTCGTACCCGGTGGTGCCCGCGCAGATCACGATCATGCCGCCGCGGTCGCACACGAAGTTGGAGGTCGGGATCGTGTCCTGCCCCGGGTGTTCGAACACGATCCTCGGGCTGGCCTTCTCCCCCGCCGCGTCCCAGATGGCTTTCCCGAAGGCCTTCGCGCCGTCGAGCCACGCCTTCCAGTCGGGCGAGTCCCACGCCGGCGGCACTCCCCAGTGCGTGAACTCCGTCCGGTCGATGCAGCCGACCGCGCCCAGCTCCTTGCAGTACTCGCCCTTCTCCGGTGAGGAGACCACCGCGACCGGTCGGCCTCCCGCGAGCACCACGAGCTGGATCGCGAGGGAGCCCAGCCCTCCCGCACCACCCCACACGAGGACGACGTCTCCCGGCTTCACCGTGT
>JBKKAE010000374.1:0-4606 GCA_046714835.1 Actinomycetota bacterium
ACCCAGGTCTTGGGATCCCACCGGCCGCCGGTCCCTCTCGCGGAACCGGAGATCGAGCTCGCCGGCGTCGCGGCGTCCGATGATCAGGACGACGACCCGGCGAGCCTGCACCTGGGCCGAGGGGAAATCGCACTTCGCGCCGGGCAGGAGGCGAGCGATCGCCCGCCCCTGAACGCGCCCGGACTCCGTGAGCCGGATCTGCCCTCGCGCGCGCCAGTCGCTCGTGCAGGAACCGCCGACCCGGTAGGTGTGCGTGGTCCGGCTCGACATCGTGAACTGAAAGCGGACGAGCTCAGGCTCCGACGGGCTCGGGCTGGGGCTCTCGCTGGGAACGGGGCCCGTGTCACGCACCCCGGGCGGGAACGGGTTGGAGCGCGATGCGATGAACGCGCCGACACCGGCACATGCCAGCAGGATCCCCACCCACATGAGCGTCCTCGTCCATCCACGCACGGATGGCATCATCTCGCAGCCGCGCGGGTCCCCTCTAGTAGCCGAGCCCGGTCAACAGCGCCCGGAGCGTGAGCCCGAAGCTGATGAACGAGGCCCAGGCGAAGGGGACCCAGGACCGCAGAGGCCGGTCGATCCCGATCACGCGCGCGTCGCCCGCCCTCGCCACCACGTGAGCGAAGACGAAGAGCAGCAGCGGAAGGTACCCGTAGACGTAGTGCAGGGCGCCCCCGAGGACCCCCTTAGCCTCGAGGCGGCGTCCGAGAACGAGCAAGATGGTGCCGAGGAGCGCCTGCGCGCCGACGACCACCTGCGCGACCGCGAGCCACGTCCAGTAGCCGTCTCCCGGCTCGCGACGGGCTATCTTGGCTCCCAGGCCCCAGATCCACCCGAGCGCGAAGATCGCGACGACCGCGAACCCGATGACTCGATGCGATGCCGACACGGCGCGGATACTACGGACCCCCAGGGAGCGAAGGGCTAGAGCTTGGAGATCACGAACGCCGTCGCCAGCAGCGGCATCCCGACCGACAGGATCTTCAGCGCCGCCTCCGGCGCCGTCTTGATGTCGTCGGCGCCCATCGGTTCCGTGGTCCCGTCGCGCAGCGTGATGGTCCCCTCGACGGTCGCGACACGCCGCCGGAGGCGGCGCACGGGTGTCGAGAGCACGCGCTGGGCCGCGCTGATCGCCACGCATGCACCCGCGATGAGCACGGCCGCGACATCGATCGTGCCCTCCTGGGCGAACGCCCCGGTCAGCGCCGGGAACCCGCCCCACGCGACCGCGAACCACAGGTCCGAGTGGAACCGGCCACCCAACAGCTCGAGGTTGTAGGCGACCACGAGGAAGACTCCGACGACGATGAACGCCACCAGCCACGTCGAGACCTGTATGACGCCGACGACCCCCACCGCGCCGGCCGCGAAAAGAGCGACGATCGCGAGGCCCTGGAGCACCCGGTCGGGGATCGAGGTCCCCAGGGGACGGCCTCGAAGCTCGTCCAACGCGTGCGACGCGAGACCCAACCCCAAGAAGAAACCGAGAAGGCTCATACCGAGCCGATAGAGATCGAGCTCGTGGGCGGTCGTGGCCGCCCCGAGCGCGACGTAGGACAGATGCCACAGGGTGTAGGGCGGGTGCAGGAGCGTCCACCAGTCTCGCCACCCGCCTAGCGCGAGCGCGTAGAAGGCGGGCCGCTCCTCGCTCATCCGTCCTTCACACCCCAAAGCACGACGGCCGACCCGAACAGGAAGGTGCGGGTGCGAACGTGACGGATGCCCGCTCGCTGGAACCAGCCGACCCACTCCTCCAGCGGATGGCTGTCGACGAAGCGCGAGATGTCCGGCCCCAGGAAGGCGATGGTGCGCGCCCACGCCGGCGACGCGGCGGTCCCGAGGACCCGCATGAGCACCCTGGTGTAGATCCACCAGCCGGCGCGAGCGACCGGTGAGCGGGGCACGTGGAACTCCAGCATGGCGATCGAGCCATCTGTCGCGATCACGCGGGTGAGCTCTTGCACGGTCGCCGCCGGGTCCTTCACGTAGCGCAAGAGGTACGTGAAGGAGACGGCATCGAAGGCTCCATCGACGAATGGGAGACGCTCCGCCTGTCCGAGGACGGGCGCGATCCGGTCTTCGAAACCTGCCAACCGGTTGGGCTCGCGGCCCGCACGAAGCATCGCCGCGCTCTGGTCCAGGGCCACGATCCGTACGTTGCTCCGCTCCGCAAGCGCACGAGAGACGAGCTGCGTGCCGGCCGCGACGTCGAGCACCCTCGATCCCGGAGAAGCGTTCGTCCTCGACACGAGGAAGCGTCGCCATCGCCCGTCTTGCCCGATGGAGAGCAAGGCACCCATCCGCTCGTAGTCGGACGCGATGCCCGCGAAGAGCCGCCGCGCGAAGTGGCTGCGGTCGCGCGCCATGAACCGGCCGAGTCCGCCTACACCGATCCCAGGAAGGCGGGAACCTCCGCGAACGACGCGAGCACGTGATCGGGCCGACCCTCCGCGTGATCCGCATCCCCTTCCCGATACTTCCCGGTCCGGACCAAGATCCCGGTGAGTCCCGCTGCTTGCGCTCCCTGGATGTCGTTGACGATGTCGTCGCCCACCATCGCGACACGATCGGCATCCAGACCGAGCATCGCCAGCGCCGCGTCGAAGTAGGTTTTCTCCGGCTTCCCACAGATCGTCGCCTTCGTGTTCGCTGCCTCCTCGAGTCCGGCGATGTAGGCACCGCCGTCCAACTCCCAACCTTCGCTCGTCTTCCAGAAGAGGTTCCTGTGCATCCCGACGAGTGAGGCCCCCTCCATCAGACGTCGGAAGATCGCATTCAAGGTCTCGTAAGTGAAGTCATCGCAGGCACCTCCGATGACGATCACATCGGCGTCCTCGACCGGCACGAGGTCGATGCCGGCCAGATCCTCCGTCGCGTCTCCATCGGAGAGAACGAAGACCTTCGATCCCGCGTGTGCGGCGCGCAGATTGGCGGTCGTCGCGACGACAGCGGTCACGATCTCCTCTTCCCCGACGTCGAATCCGGCATCCCGGAGCGTGCCGGCGAGGTCCGCGCGCGTCTTCGTGGTCGTGTTGGTGATGAGGCGGAACGGGACCGCGTCATCGCGAAGGCGTCGCATCGCATCGACCGCGCCCGGCAGCGCCTCCCAGGAGACGGCGAGCACTCCGTCGATGTCCAGCAGCAGGCCCTCGATCGCCACGTTCCGGAGTGTCGCATGCGAGAGGGGCAGCGCCGCCGGAGGCTCGACTGTCTCGGCTGCCTCAGAACGATGCCACCGAGTCGGATACTTCCCACGTGATGGTGGTCCTCATCGTGCTCGGCCTCGCGATCCTTGTCGGCTTCATCGCGGGTGGCAGCCTTCGACCATTCGAGCATCTCGAGTTGCGTTGGTGGGGGATCGCGCTCGCGGGTCTGATCCTCCAGGGGGTCTCCCTCGCAGGTGACATCGGTCGTCCGGCGGGGGCAGCGTTGCTAGTGGGCTCCTACGCGCTGCTCCTCCTGTTCGCATGGACGAACCGCCGGCTTCCCGCCCTGTGGCTCGTGATGGCGGGGCTCGTGCTGAACATCCTGGTCATCGGCGTGAACAGCGGGATGCCGGTGAGTGCGAGCGCCCTCGAAACGGCCGGTGCCAGCGCCGAGGGTCTCCTCGACCCGGGCACCGCGAAGCACCACCTGATGGGCCCCGGCGACAAGCTGACGCCGCTGGGGGACGTGATCGGGATCCCTCCGCCTATCGGCGCCGTGATCTCGATCGGCGACGTCTTGCTCTACTTCGGCATCGCGATCCTCGTCGTCGCGGTCATGCTCGGACGCTTCGACGAGGATCCCCAGGCAACGGCTCCGCTCTTCCAGGGGTATCGGGGGAAGCACCTGCCCCAGGATCGCCGCTTCTCGCCTCTCGAGACTCGGCCGTCGGCTCCTCCTGCAGCAGCGATGTGGGGAACCTGACGGTGATCGTCGCTCCCTCACCGGGCGCGCTCTCGACTTCGAAGCGTCCACCACCCACCTGCGCGCGTTCCCGCATCATCGCCATCCCGAAGTGACCCTCGGGACCGGGAGCGCTCGTGTCGAAGCCCACCCCGTTGTCCTTGAGGCTGAGCACGATGTCTTCGTCTTCCTCGCGCACCGCGATCCACATGTCCCTTGGTTGCGCATGCTTGAGGGCGTTCATCACGCCCTCGCGCGCGATGTGGTACACGAGCAAGGCGATCGGGGCAGGGAGCTGGATGTCCTCCACATCGCGATGGAAACGGATGGAGGAGTCGCGACCAACCTCGTCGGTGAACGACTCGAGCGCCTCCGCGAGACCTTTCGCGCCGAGCGGTGAACGATGCAGATCTCGGATGAGCGCGCGGATCCGGTCCGACGTCTCTTGCTTCGACTGACGGATCTTGTCGAGCTGGAGGCTCACGTCGTCCATCTGGCCCTTCGCCAGAAGCTTGCGTGCGACATCGACCTGGATCGAGAGACGGAACAGCACCTGGGCCAGGTCATCGTGAAGGTACCCGGCGATCTGCAGTCGTTCGTCGGCCCGTTCCTCGGCCATCGCGTTCGAAAGCGAACGAAGAACCTGCTCGCGATCCTGAAGTTCTTTGTGAGCCTCTTCGAGCGCCTGCGATCGGAAGAACATCTGCCGCGC
>JBKKAE010000375.1:0-2580 GCA_046714835.1 Actinomycetota bacterium
GCAGCGAAGCGGTAGCCCGCCGAAAGGAGCACATCTCGTGAGCAAGGTCCGTATCGCGATCGTCGGCGTGGGCAACTGCGCCTCCTCGCTCGTTCAGGGCCTGGAGTTCTACAAGGACGCCGACCCGTCGGAGAAAGTCCCCGGTCTGATGCACGTCGAGCTGGGCGGGTACCACGTCCGCGACATCGAGGTCGTGGCCGCGTTCGACGTCGACGCGAAGAAGGTCGGCACGGACGTCGCGGAGGCGATCTTCTCCGAGCCGAACAACACCATCAAGTTCTCCGACGTGCCGCCGACGGGCGTCACCGTGAGCCGCGGACGGACGCTCGACGGCCTGGGCGCCTTCTACCGCGAGGTCATCACGGAGTCCGACGGGCCCGAGGCCGATGTCGTGCAGGTCCTCAAGGACACGCGGGCGGACGTCCTCGTCTCCTACCTCCCGGTCGGCTCCGAGGAAGCCGCGAGGTTCTACGCCCAGAGCGCGATCGACGCGGGCGTGGCGTTCGTGAACTGCCTGCCTGCGTTCATCGCCTCCGACCCCGGGTGGGCCCGCAAGTTCGGCGATGCCGGCGTGCCCATCGTGGGTGACGACATCAAGTCACAGGTCGGCGCCACGATCACCCACCGTCTCCTGGCGAAGCTCTTCGAGGACCGCGGCGCGGAGCTCGACCGGACGTATCAACTGAACTTCGGCGGCAACATGGACTTCATGAACATGCTCGAGCGCTCCCGGCTGACCTCGAAGAAGATCTCGAAGACGCAGTCGGTGCAGTCGCAGCTCGACGTGCCGCTCGACAAGGACTCGATCCACATCGGCCCCTCCGACCACGTCCCGTGGCTCGAGGACCGCAAGTGGGCGATGATCCGCCTCGAGGGCCGGAACTTCGGCGACGTGCCGATCTCGATCGAGATGAAGCTCGAGGTCTGGGACTCGCCGAACTCCGCCGGCGTCGTGATCGACGCGGTGCGCTGCGCGAAGCTCGCGAAGGACCGAGGCGTGGGCGGACCGCTGATCGGGCCGAGCGCCTACTTCATGAAGTCGCCGCCCGTGCAGTTCTCCGACTCGGCGGCGCACGACATGGTCGAGAGCTTCATCCTGGGCAACGGCCACGCCGAGGACCAGGATTGGACGCGCTTCTTCGACGCCCAGGCCTCCGAGGCCTGACGGCAAGGGCCACCACCCGGCTCGGATAGCCTGACGACTCGGTGGGAACCGGGCCGGGCTCGCTCGAACGCATCCGCGGGGCTCTCGCGAGTCCCGACTTCCGCAGGCTGTTCGCCATCCGGCTTGTCAGCCAGTCCTCCGACGGGCTTTTCCAAGCGGCGCTGGTGGCATCGGTTGTGTTCCTCTCCCCCGAGAGCCAGGACACCGCGGCCGGCTTCCTCAAAGCGACACTCGTCATCGCGCTCCCGTATTCGATCCTCGGGCCCTTCACCGGCGTGTTCATCGATCGATGGAGGCGGCGGCGGATCCTGCTGTTCGTCCCGTGGGCGAAGGCGGCCCTCGTCGGCCTCGTGCTCTTCGATCCCATCGGGCAGGCGATCCTGTTCTACGCCGGCGCGCTGCTCGTGCTCTCGGTGAATCGGTTCTTCCTCGCGACCGCGGCCGCCGTCGTGCCGAGGCTGGTGCCGCACGAGGACCTCTTGGTGGCCAACTCGCTCGCCACGGTTGGCGGCACCGTGGCACTGCTTACGGGGATCTTCGTCGGAGGACGGGTGGTGGATGCCATCGGCGGAGCGACCCCGACGATCCCGGTCGTCATCGTCGCGGCCTGCGGCTGGCTCGCCGCATCGTGGATCGCATCGAGGATCGCGAGTCCACTGAAGCCTCACACCAAGCCGGAGGACCCCGACCTGCTCCGGCATCAGCTGAAGCGCGTGGGAGTGGAGTTCGCCGATGGCGCTCGGCGGCTCCTCCGGAACCGGCGCGCCATCGGCCCCATCACCTCGATCACCCTCGACCAGATCGGACAGGGGATCGTCCTCACACTCTCGTTGGTCTATTTCCGCGACGACTTCGGCCAAGGGGTGGCGTCGTTCTCCAACCTCATCGGGGCAGGGGGCGTGGGTGTCCTCGTCGGGATCCTCACGGTGGGCGAACTCGAGGAGCGACTCTCGAAGCCCAGGATCGTAGCCGGCGCGTTCGTCGCCGGAGGGATCGTGCTGATCGCCGTCTCGTTCTTCATCCGGGACTGGAGCGTCTTGCTCGCGAGCTTCGCGGTGGGACTCACGTTCGCGTGGAAGAAGATCCCGGTGGACACGATGGTGCAGGAAGCGACCCCCGATGGCTACCGCGGGCGCGTGTTCAGCGTCTACGACGTCGTCTACAACATGGCGCGGGTCGTGGCCGCGGCCCTCGCCATCTGGATGATCCCCGCGCTCGGTCGCGCGGGCACGCTCGCCGCCGTCGGCGTCGTGTTCCTCCTATGGGTGCCGGTCATCGGCCGCTGGTACGGACGGGAGCCCGAGCTGACGATCCGCTCCTACGCCGGCGGTCGTGCCGACGAGGAGCCGCGGTCGATCGTCTGGGGCGGCGTCGAGGAACCGGTCGAGGTCGTCAGAACCTGGCGAGAGGAGCGC
>JBKKAE010000376.1:0-4237 GCA_046714835.1 Actinomycetota bacterium
CGATCTCCGTGGTCCGCTTCTGCGATCTCTCGCGGCTCCTCGGTGTCCCCCCCGACCAGCTCCTTGGGAACGCCCTCGATCGCGTGATGTCGGATGAGCGCCGCGAGGTGGTGATCGAGCTCACGGACCTGCCGGATTCCGAGGCGGGACGACAGACCGCCGCGCACGCGCATCGCGTGAAGTCGCTGCGGAGCGATTACCTGTCGACCGTCGTAACGCTCCGATCCGGCGATCTCCAGGTGATCGCCGACGTGAGCGGTCTCGAGGTGCCTGCCCTGCTGTCATCCCTCGGGGATGCGGTGCTCCGCGTCGGTTCCTCCTAAGGGGGGAGTCGCCGCTCCTGCGCAGCCGACGTAGGGCAACCGCCGCAGTTGACGGGTGAGAGGTGCGTTGGCGCGTTCTACTGTCTGCGTCTGTCTCCGCGGACCGCATCCGCGGGTCACGGCCTCCGACAGCGGACCTCGAGGGCCTGGCGAGGGAGATGATCGAGATGCGTACGAGCGACGTTCGAGCCGACCCGGTGGTGGTGCCCCTCACGTTCGATCGAGCGCTGACCGAGGTGCTCAGGTCACGTCGGTTGATCGAAGAGACGGAGCGGCGGCTCTCGGAAGCGCTCGCGATCCTCCGGACGCTCGAGGCAGCCCCGTCGGAAGGCCCCCTGGACCATCCCTCGTGGGCCGGACGGGTGGACGACGCCATCCACCATCTCGCGGTCGTCGGCTCGGTCTTGCGCTCCCTGCTGGACGATGAGCGGCCGTCACGGTGAGGTCCGTAGAGGTTCCGTTCGAGGGAGAGTTCCCGCCGATCTCGGAGCGGCTGCTGATCGCTCCTGCCCGCGGGCGCCTGCATCACCATCGCGTGCGCCAGGGGCGGTCCTTGCAGCCCGGGACGGTGATCGGCGAACTGCAGACGATCGGGGGACGTGTCCAGCTGCGCTCCCGTCTCGCGGGGACGTTCCTGGCCTGGATCGCGTCGGAGGGTGACTCCGTGCACCGGGGGCAACCGGTCGCGATCCTGCGTCCGGTAGACGAAGGGACGCCCCCCGGGTCGTTCGTTGGGCGTACCTGACCTACGCTCCGCGGCCGGTCACACGCGACCACCGCACCGATAGGCTCGCGTGACGTTTCCTCCCCGACCCTTCTGCTGGAGGTTCTCCGGATGCGCATCGCGATAGTGGGTACAGGCCGTGTCGGGCTCGTGACGGGTGTTTCGCTTGCGAGCCTCGGTCACGACGTCGTGGGTGTCGACGCGAGCACCGAGACGATCGAGTCGCTCCGCCGAGGCCGGTGCTCTTTCCACGAGCCTGGCCTGCAGGAGATGCTGGACGAGCAGATGGGCGCGGGCCGGATCAGCTTCACGATCGCGGTGGAGGAGGCTCTCGCCGAGGCCGAGGCGGTGTTCATCTGCGTCGGCAGGCCCGTGGGGGCGAGCGGCGACCTCAGCTTGACCGCGGTAGAGGCTGTCGCCAGGGATATCGCCCGGCGGGCGCCCGAGGGGATCGTCGTGGTCGTCAAGTCGACCGTCCCTCCCGGGACGTGCGAACGGGTCGAGCGCGTGATCCGGCTCGAACGCCCGGGCTTCCGATCCCACGTGGTCTCCAGCCCCGAATTCCTCCGAGAAGGATTCGCGATCGAGGACACATTGGGCCCCGACCGCCTCGTGATCGGGGCGTCGGACCCCGCGGCCTTCGAGCTCGTTCGGCGCATCTACGCGCCGATGCTCGCGGAGGGCTGCCTCCTGATCGAGACGGATCGGCGCACGGCGGAGCTGGCGAAGCTCGCTTCGAACGCGTTCCTCGCGACGAAGGTCTCGTTCGCCAACGCGATCGGGCGCCTCTGCGAGCTAACGGACGCGGACGTGAGCGGTGTGACCGAGATCATGGGAGCGGATCCGCGGATCGGACGATCCTTCCTCCGAGCCGGGATCGGTTTCGGGGGATATTGCTTGCCGAAGGATGTCGACTCCTTGCGGCGGCTCGCCGAGCGTCACGGGTACCGATTCGACCTGCTCGCCGAGGTGGCCCGAGTGAACGGCGACGCGGTCACGCTCGCGGCCGCGAAGGTGGAAGAGGCGTTGTGGAACCTCGAGGGCAAGCGAGTGGCGCTGTTCGGACTGGCGTTCAAGGCCGGCACCGACGACGTTCGGTCCGCCCCGGCGCTGGCGCTCGCGCGACTGCTGATCGACGGGGGAGCGGAGGTCGTCGGGTTCGACCCGATGGCCGACGGGGCCGCCAAGGACGCGCTCCCA
Organism: Actinomycetota bacterium; assembly: GCA_046714835.1. Classification (GTDB taxonomy): domain Bacteria; phylum Actinomycetota; class UBA4738; order UBA4738; family HRBIN12; genus JAJNBA01. Next base: position 2,248 of record JBKKAE010000376.1, read on the forward strand.
GAGATCCAGACGTCCGCGGATCCCTACCAGGCCGCCGAAGGGGCCCATTGCGTCGTGATCTGTACCGAGTGGCCCGAGTTCCTGACGTTAGACCTCGCGCGTCTGCGGCTGTCCATGGCCTACCCGGTCATGATTGATGGCCGGAATCTGCTCGACCCGGAGACCGTTCGAGGCGCAGGATTCGTCTACGCCGGGACCGGCAGGGCGGTTGAGACGACCGAGCCAGGAGAGCTCACGCAGTTGGCCATCGTCCCGGGAGCCGCGCGTGGCTGAGCGCACGCTCGTCACCGGCGCGGCCGGATTCATCGGCTCACATCTCAGCCGTCGGCTCGTGGCGGAGGGCTTCGACGTGGTTGGGCTCGACGACCTCTCCGACGGCTCGCTCGAGAATCTTCGCGACGTGCCTGAAGTCCGCTTCGTCGAAGCGGACATCCGGGACGCAGAGGCGGTTGCCGGGGCAGCGCGCGGCTGCGCCACGATCTTCCACCAGGGCGCGAAGCGGGCGGTGCCGCGCTCGATGGCATTCCCGGTCGAGACGACCGACGTCAACGTCGGAGGCATGCTGAACGTCTTGCTGGCCGCCCACGATGTGGACGCCACGGTCGTCGCGGCGTCCTCGTCCTCGGTGTACGGCGACCAAGACGTGTTCCCTCTGCACGAGGGCATGGAGCTGCGACCGCGATCCCCCTATGCGGCGAGCAAGGTCACGACCGAGGTCTACGCCGGCTCCTTCTGGCGCTCGCACCGCGTCCGTTCGGCCTTGCTCCGGTACTTCAACGTCTACGGCCCGGGTCAAGATCCTGAGAACGAGTACGCGGCCGTCGTGCCGCGGTTCATCGTCGCTTGCCTCACCCAGGAGCCGCCGGTGATCTTCGGCGACGGTGAGCAAGCCCGGGATTTCACGTATATCGACGATGTGGTCGAGGCGAACCTCGGGGCCGCCCGCGCGCCCGAAGCCGCCTGGGGAAGGGCATTCAACATCGGCGGGGGAGAACCACCGACCTCAGTCAACGAGCTCCTCAGGCGGATCGCCGAGCTCACAGGAACGCGACCGGAACCCCGATACGAGTCGATGCGGGCGGGCGATGTCCGATTGACCGAGGCCGATATCTCGCTCGGAGCCGAGCTCCTGGATTTCCAGCCCCGCGTTCCGATCGAGGAAGGGCTGCGGCGTACGGTCGAGTCCTTCCGCGAGGTCAGCACCACTGTGGGCGTTCCCGCGAGCGGCTAGCTATACTTGCTGCTTCGCCCCTTCTGGAGGCCGTGTTCGCATGTCCGGCCAGCAGGGCCAAAGGCAGGGAAAGACCCGTTCGAAGGACAGTGGAGCGTGCCGAAAGACGACGCCATCGAGGCGGAGGGGACGGTCATCGAGCCGTTGCCCAACGCCATGTTCCGGGTGGAGCTCGATGCGCCGTACAGCGGGCACAAGGTCTTGGCCCACATCTCGGGGAAGATGCGGATGCACTACATCCGGATCCTCCCGGGGGACCGGGTCAAGGTAGAGCTCTCGCCGTACGACCTCACACGAGGCCGCGTGGTGTATAGGTTCAAGTAGTCCAAGCGGGAGAGAAGAGCAGAATGAAGGTCAGGCCGTCCGTGAAGAAGATGTGCGACAAGTGCCGGGTGATCCGGCGCCGCGGCGTCGTGATGGTCATCTGCTCCAACCCTCGACACAAGCAGCGGCAAGGCTAGGAGGCCCGAGGCATGGCACGGATCGCAGGAGTCGATCTTCCCCGCGACAAGCGCCTCGAGGTCGCGCTCACCTACATCTTCGGCATGGGCCGCACCCGGGCGATCGAGACCCTCAAGGGCACCGAGATCAGCCCGGACATTCGCGTCAAGGACCTCGGCGACGAGGAGTTGGTCAAGCTCCGCGACTGGATCGAGTCCCACTACAAGATCGAGGGTGACCTTCGGCGCGAGATCGCCGCGGACATCCGCCGCAAGGTCGAGATCGGCTGCTACCAGGGCCTGCGGCACCGCCGTGGCC
>JBKKAE010000377.1:0-7856 GCA_046714835.1 Actinomycetota bacterium
CGCTCGGGATCGGCATGGTGATGGTCCCCTGTCCAGAGTGTGACGCTGGGGTGCTCATGAACGCGATCACGGCGTGCGTCGCGGTCCTCCTCGCTTCGCCACTCCTGCTCCTGTCCGGGGCTACCGGCAGCCGCCGGCCCGATCTCTATCGATTTCGAGCGCCCCCCTTCATACGGGATCCCGATCCACCTCCTCGCCCCGCGTGACGTCGTGATTCCTGACATGCCGCCGGACGGCGGCATGCCACACGTCCAACTGAGGAGGACCACCCATGCGAACGATCCTCGGCTTCGTGCCAGCACTCATCTGCGTCGGTGCGATGGTCGCTTGTGCCCGGATGGCGATGAAGCACGCGCCCTCGGACCGAACCCAGACGCCCGTACCGGATCCTTTGATGTCCGAAACGGAGGTCCGTGATGGCTAAGACGAATACCCGGCAACGCAGACCTCGACCGGCTCCCCATCCACGCGCACGCAGGAAGCCAGCACGGAAGACCCACAGGCCCGTTGGCTTGCTCATCGGTGCGGCCGTCATCGCGATCGGAACGACTCTGTGGATGAACACATCGGATAGTCCGGCGACCGGGTCCGCACCCTTCGTGGGTGGGGACTTCCACTCGTTCGTCGCGGTTCCGGAGGCGAGTACCACGCTTTACGCTGGCGGGCACGAGGCAGTGTCGGTCTCGAGCGATGACGGTCGGACCTGGTCGGCCGTCGAGAGTCTGCAGGATGCCGACGCGATGGGATGGGCCTTCTTGGATGGCTCGATCTGGGTGGGGGGACATCCCGGACTCGAGGTCTCCACCGACGGTGGTCAGAGCTTCCAGCCGCGCAACGATGGGCTCCCTGCCACCGACATCCATGCGCTCGGCGGGGCGGGTTCGGTGCTCTACGCCGCGTCTCCCGCGGCCGGGTTCCTCGCCTCGACGGATGAGGGCACGACGTGGGAGATCAGGAACCCAGGCGTCGGCCAGTCCTTCATGGGTGCGATCCTCGTGGATCCGGCGGATCCCGACCGCGTCGTCGCCCCGGACATGAGCGCGGGAGCCGTCGAGACCACCGATGGGGGACGGACCTGGCGGGTGCTGGGAGGCGTGCCCGCAGCCATGTGGGTCTCCTGGGATCCGACGGATACTGCCAGGATCGTCGTCTCAGCCACGGGCGTCGCAGCCTTGACCGATGACGGTGGTGCGACGTGGACTTCGTTGGAAGTGCCGGCCGATGTTTCCATCGTCCAGATCGAACCCGACGACCCGAACACGTGGTACGCCGCCGCCTGGTCCCAGGGCGGGACCGTGGACGTGAGTACCAGCACCGACGGAGGCACAACGTGGACGCCGTTGTGATCGAGGTCTCCTAGCCGATCCCCTGCGCGGAGTTCACAGCATGCGCGGGAGAACAAGGAAGCTCGGCCTCATCCTGCTGGGAGGCATCGGGCTCCTGCTGCTTGTCGCCGGGCCTGCGGCTGCCCACGCCGGCTTCGTTTCGTCGAGTCCCGCCCCCGGCAGCAGTCTCAGCACCGTCCCGGGCGTCGTCGTGCTCGAGTTCACGGAACCCCTGAACCAGTCACTCTCTCGCGCGACCGTGACCGCCCCGGACGGCTTGGTCTTCCTGGGGACGCCCGCAGGCGAGAAGCAGATCTCCATCCCTCTCGCCGCAAGCGCAGTGGGGGTCTACGAGGTCTCGTGGACGACGGTCAGCACCGTCGATGGCCACACGCTGACGGGCCGGTTCGGCTTCGGCGTCGGCGTGGATCCCGGTCCGGGGTCGATCGGGGGAACTCGGGGTGAGCCCGGTGACGGCGATCTCTTGATCGCGATCGCGCGGACGGCCGAGGATGCCGCATTGCTCCTCGCCATCGGCCTGGTGCTTCTCGGCGGGCTTTCCCGCCGGCCTCCCGCGATCCCTTGGGTCCGGACTCGACCCGCGGGCACGCTGGCCGTCGCGGTATTCGCGGGGAGCGTGGTGGTGCTCGGCGAGGGGCTGCTCGCGGCGCAGTCGTTCTCTCCCGCGAGGATCGCCACCTACCTCACGAGCGGGGTGCCGGGGATCGCTCGACTCGTGCGGCCTGGGCTGGAGGTGCTCGCGCTCCTGCTGGCGTGGTTCCGCCCCCGATGGGCGTTGTTCGCGATCCTGGCTGCCCTCGTCGCGCTCAGCCCGGCCGGTCACGCGGCGGCGATCTCACCACCTTGGTGGGGGATCACCGCGGAGGCTGTCCACCTCACATCGGCCGGCTTGTGGGCCGGCGGGATCTTGGCGCTCGCCCTCCAGAAGCCACCGAGCGGGTGGCGCGGCGACGACGGGCGAGAACTGCTCTCACGGTTCACCCCAGTGGCGCTCGCCGCCTCCGCGGTCACCGCGGCAACGGGTCTCGTCCGTGGCTTCCAGGAGACCGGGGGTCTCGGAGGCCTCACGTCCTCATACGGGGTGGTGCTCCTGCTCAAGATCATCCTCGTGCTCGTGATGGTGCAGCTGTCGGTACTCGCGTGGCGAAGGATCGTGGTCAGGCCCAGGGTCGAAGCCATAGTTGTCCTGAGTGTCCTTGGTGCGGCCGCTCTGTTGGCTTCGTTCCCCCTTCCGCCCGGACGCGTTTCGGAGACGGACAGACCGAGGGCGGAGGCGGATGGAGGAAGGGCTCTACCAACCCGGGGGGAGATGAGCCTCGGTTCCAACGCGGGCCAGGTACTGGTCGGACTCACGGTCCGCCCGACCGACGAGGAACTCGCGATCTATCTCCTCGGCCTCGAGGGCCCGGATGAAGACGCCAGGCGAGTCGTGACCGTGACGATCGGCGGTCGGAGGTTGCCGGTCTCGCAGTGCGGTTCGAGATGCCGGAACGTCGCTACCTCCGTGGAGGGCGGGGAAGACGTGACGATCGGCGTGTCGGGCCCCTCCGGAGGCGAGGCCCATCTCACGATCCCCGACCTCGAGGCACGGGCGGCTGACGACCTCCTGGACCTGATGACGCAACGGATGCACTCGGTGTCCTCCTTCCGACTCACCGAGACCTTGGGTGCTGGGCCCACGCGACTTCGATCCGAATACGAGGTTCGTGCCCCCGATGCGGTCCACGTCCTGAATGTCCAGGCGGACGGGGGCGGTTCAGAGATGATCCTGATCGGTGACACCCGTTACCTCAGGGAACTTCCCGAAGGTCAGTGGGAGATCGACACGGGAGCTGAAACGCGAGTGCCGCTCTACGTGTGGGATTCGTTCGAACCGTTCATCGGGGCCCGCATCGTCGGTCAGGAGAGGATCGGAGGTGATCAGACGGCCGTCATCGCGTTCTTCGGTGGCGACGAGCAGCTGCCCGCGTGGTTCCGCCTCTGGATCGCTCCCGACGGGCTGGTGCTCCGAGCGGAGATGGACGCGCCTGGGCACTTCATGGACCAGCGCTACTACGACTTCGGAGCTCGCATCAGGATCGAGCCTCCGGTCGAGGCGCCTCCGTAACGGTCAGCGTGTGGCGTTCTGAGCGAGGAGTATCGCCATCCCTATCAGGCCACGATCCGGTGACGCCGAGCTCGGTTCTCCCGGGCAAAGTGCGAATCAGCCTCGAGTTGGCGCCACGCCCGCCTCGTGCGAAACCGTCCGGTGATCATCCCTGCACCGAGATCGACCCGAACATACCGGCGTCGTAGTGCCCGGCCACATGACACGCGTACTCGAACGCCCCGACCTGACTGAACGTCCACGCCACGGTCTTGGCCTCACCGGGTTCCACGCTCACCGCGAACGGCTCATCCGACGGGCGGTCGCCGCCCATGTCGGACATCTCGGCCTCGTGTTGCTCTTGGAAGGCTCGATCCCCGAGCACGAACTCATGAGCTAACTCGCCTTCGTTCATCACCTCGAAGGCGATCGTGTCGCCCCTCTCGACGGAGATCTCAGCTGGCTGGAAATAGAAGGTGTCGAACATCGACACACGGATCGTCCGGTCGGCCTCATCGACGTCCCCCGGCATGCCGAACGCCGAGGTGTCCACAGAGCCCATCCCCCCATGGTCGCCCATCCCTCCGTCAGCCGGCGTCGCAGGTGATTCATCCTGAGGCGCATCTGCGCAGGCGCTCAGCACGAGGGCGATGCCGATGGACCCTGTGAGCAACCGCTTCTTCATCTCTCGTCCTGACCCTGAGGCGACCCTTACCGACGCACTCATCCTACACAGCGTCGTAGTTGCGCCAAGTCCGGGTGACCGTGACGTCAGGGTCAGGCCGCGTGAGGCAGGTGACACGCAGCGTGGATCGCGACCACACGTCCACTCCCAGTCAACACCTGAGCGCTCGCCGGCAGAGCAAGGAGGAGAACGAAGGCGATGGACACCGCCGATCCCACCATCCACGAGGCGACCGCTCGATCCGGTGGCGGCCCCGAGCCGACCGACGCGGTCAGGCGTTCCACGCGTGCACCGATGGCCGTCCCCGCCACGCCGAGTCCAGTGGTCCCCCTCGGTGCATATGGCGCCAGGGCCAGCAACGCGCGAGCGACGATCAAGGGATCTCCGACCGCCCGAGCAGCTGCTTCGTCGGCAGCCATCTCAAGCCCGACCAGGAGCTGATCGGCGGACGCCCGCAGGGGACGGATGAAGGGGAAGGCCCGCGAGAGAACCGTGCCGACACTCAGGAGCGCAGGATGCCATCCTCGCACGTGGGCGCGCTCGTGAGCCAGCACAGCCGTGCACTCGCCCTCGCCGAGCGTGGTGAGAACCGGGATGGAGACGATCACCCGGCGGCGGCGAAGCCCGACGGTGAAGGCGAAGGGCTCATCCGCCTGCACCGTGATCACGTCCATGTCAGCGACATCGACCAACTGAGCCTGGCGACCGATCGCGTCGACGACCCTGGATCGCGATCTCGCGTCGCGGACTGAGGCGATCGATGACCACATGAGCCGAACGATCACTGCGAGGAGCAGCAAGGCAGCGAGGATCCGGGGCCAGTGACGGACCGGGTGCTCGAGGATCCGACCTGCCGCATCGACACAGCGACCGAACAGCGCTGGTAGGTCTCGCACCGGGAGTGCACTCGGATCAAGGATCGCGCCCAATGCAACGATCAACCCTGCTGCCATAGCGGCGAGCGATGCGAGCGAGAAGCCGATGACCTGCCGGGGGCTCCCTTGGCGACGCATGACGCTGCCTCCCGCCAGTGGGAGGACCCACGCGGCCGACGCGAGACCCACGATGATCCAGAGCCTCATCGATCGGTTCGGCGTTCGCGCTCGACCTGGCGGATCGCCTTCCGAAGCTCCTCGAGGTCACGGCGATCAACGCTCCGAGCGAAGCCAAGGAATGCCGTTCGTCTATCCCCCGCGCCGGAAAGAACCCGAGAGACGAGATCCCCAACGTGCTGATCGCGGCTGCGCCGCACACGGTAGGCGTACGCTCTTCCCACCATCCTGCGAGATAGGAATCCCTTCCGCCACAGACGGTCGAGCACCGTCATGACGGTCGTGTAGGCCGACCTCCGGCCGGCCGGCGACTCGAGCACGTCCCGGACCGTCACCTCCGCGTCCCCCTGGTCCCATAGGAACTCCATGATCGTTCGCTCGAGTGGCCCGAGGTCGCCCTTGATCTTCGGCATGGAGGTCCTCTCGTCGTCCTGGCGTCCTAGCTTCGTGGAGAGATGACGTACGAGCAGGAACGCAGGAGGGAGATTACCGCTCGTCAGGCTTTCGAGAGAACGATGGCTCCTCCCACGCCGAGCGCAGCCCCCATCGGGTACCCAGCGATGAGGTCCATAACTCCCTGGGAGGCGAATCCCCACACCTGGATGTGAGTCAGCCAGTGCGAGGCTCCGACCGAGACGCCCAGTACCACGAGCGACCAGCCAACGATCCGACGGAGACGGTATCGCTGGTAGGAGATCTTCCGTCGTTCCTCGGCTCGGTGCTGTGCGCCCTGTGTCACGCGAGCCTGCGTCCGCCGCGACTTCCCTCGACCCCTGGACTTCGGCATGCTGTTCTCCCGACCTAGTGCCCGAGCCTACTACGCCGCTTCGTAGAGTCTTGAGGGCACTCTCTCACACTGGAGGCCAGCCAAGCCGCGAGAACAACCGCAGGACAGGGGTGAACAGAACGAGCCATGCGCCAGAGATCATCAAGACACCCATCACGACCAGAAGTACCCCGCCCGCCCTCTCGACGCCGCGTCCGTGCCGGCTCAGCCACGCCGTGAGTCTTCCCCCCCTCGAGAGCCCGAGGGCTAGCAGCACGAATGGGATACCCAGTCCCATCGAGTACGTGAAGAGGAGCGCGGCTCCCTGCCCCGGGTCGGCAGTCGACGCCGCCGCGGTGAGGATCGCCGCGAGGACAGGCCCGATACACGGCGTCCATCCGATCGCGAACGCCATCCCCAGCGGCGCCGCCCACGCGGCGCCCGGGCGGATCCTCCGCATATCCAGGCGCGCCTCCCGGTACAGGATCGGTATCCGAAGGATCCCTGTCGTCGCGAGCCCAAGCACAACCACAAGGACCCCAGCTGCCCGGATCAGCCAATCCCGGTTCCGCAAGAGCACCGAGCCCAGCCCCGAGGCACTCGCTCCGAGGGCGGTGAAGATCACGGCGAACCCGAGCACGAAGAGCGCTGCCGCCCCCACCACCCTCCGACGCGAGACGGGCGCCGATCCGCTTCCTGCCACGCTGCTCACGTAGGACACGTAACCGGGCATCAGAGGCAGGCAGCACGGTGAGGAGAACGAGATGACGCCGGCGACGAAGGCGAGAGCGTAGGCCCCCATCCGGGGTTAGCTCTCCGTTCCGGCGAGCACCTCGTCGAGCGAGGACCGCAGGGTCGGCCCGTCGACGAAACCCTGGAAGCGGTAGACGATGTCGCCCCGGCGATCGATCACGTATGTGGCCGGCAGTCCGATGAACCCGTAGTCGTCGGCAAGCGAGCCGGATGGGTCGAAGACGCTCGGATACGTGATGGCGAACTCGCGGACGAACCCCTGCGCCGCGAACTTGTCGTCGAGCTCGTCCACGCCGACGAACTGGACTCCCCGCTCACGGTAATCCTGCCAGACGGCCTGAAGATCGGGCGCCTCGATCCTGCACGGCGAGCACCAGCTCGCCCAGAAGTTCAGAATGACGACATCGCCCCGTAGGTCCGATAGCCTCAGCGACCCATCCTCGCCGAGAAGCGGCAGCTCGAAGTCCGGAGCGGGAGTGTCGACGACCTCAGCGCGAGCCCGGTAGTTGGCAACCGACAACGCCCCCTGTCCTTGCCCTCGATCGCGAAGTTCGAGACCAGCGAGGACGACGATGACCGCGATCGGCACCACCCAGGCCGCGATCTTGAGTCCGCGAAAGAGAGCGGCTCGCCTAGATCGACGAGAATCATCGATAATCTCGTGTGCCATCGGACGGCAATGTACTACCGCGTGTCGTGGAGTCCGAACGATCGAGTGAGGACTCGGATCGACGGTCCTCCAGTGCCGGTTCGCCGGGCTCCGGCAGCCGCATGCGCTTCAGTGCCAGCGCATTGAGGGCAACGATGAGGCTCGAGCCCGACATGGAGAGCGCCGCGATCTCCGGACGGAGAGTGAGCCCGAGGCTCGGTTCGAACACCCCGGCCGCGATCGGAAGCGCGATCGCGTTATAGCCGACCGCCCAGCCCAGGTTCTGCCGCATCTTGCGGAGCGTCCCGCGTCCGATGCGGAGGGCGATGGGGACGTCCAAGGGATCGGAGCGCATCAGCACGACGTCGGCCGTCTCGATCGCTACATCGGTACCCGCCCCGATCGCGATACCGAGATCGGCCTGGGCGAGGGCAGGGGCGTCGTTCACCCCGTCGCCGACCATCGCCACCTTCCGTCCTTGTTGCTGCAACTCGGCCACCTTGCCGGCCTTGTCGCCGG
>JBKKAE010000378.1:0-3536 GCA_046714835.1 Actinomycetota bacterium
TCGTCGGCGGAGGAGACCGCGAAGGACGTGTACGGTGAGCTCGTGTCGAGAGAGCTGCTTGCGCCGGCCGGCGGAAGGCCCGTGCACGAGTTCGTCACCACGGGGGACCCCGAACGGTTCCAACGTCTCGCGGAGGTGTTCTTGGGTCCCGAGGTGCGCGACCTCGGCGTGCAGCAAGTGACGGTGGAGGGCGCGTGGAGCTGACGGTCCTGGGCGCGCAGGGCACATGGCCAGGCGCCGGCGGCGAGAACTGCGGTTACCTCCTCACCCAGGACGGCTATCACCTCCAGGTCGATGCCGGCACCGGCACGTTCGCCCGCTTGCAGCAGGTGGTGGGCGTCGACGACGTGAAGGGGATGCTCATCACCCATGGCCATCCCGATCACTACGTCGACATCATCCCGACGTTCTACGCGCGGCACTACGGGCGCCTCGGGAAGCCAGGTCTTCCGTTCTGGTCTCCCGGGGGTTTCACGGACATCGCGGCGGCGCTGGTCTCGGAGAACGGGCGCAACGTGATGGCGGAGGCCTTCGACTTCCTCACCGCGGCCCCCGGCCAGGTCTTCGAGCTGGGGCCGTTCCGGATCACGCCCTTCGAGATGCAGCACATCGGCGTCTTCTCCCTCGGATATCGGATCGAGGCTGGCGGGGTCGTGTTCGCCTACACGGGCGACACGGGCCCCTGCGAGGCGGCGATCGCGCTGGCGCGCGACTCCGATCTCTTCCTGTGCGAGGCGACGTATCAGAACGCGTCGAAGCTCTACCCGTTCCACCTATCGGCGGCGCAGGCGGGCGAGGTCGCGACCACCGCCGGCGCGGATCACCTCGTGCTCACGCACCTGACGCCCGAGCTGGACCATCGGATCTCGATCCGCGAGGCGGCCGATACGTTCACCGGGCCGATCGACATCGCGGTGCCCGGGATGGTCCTGGAGGTCGGTCGATGAGCCCCCGTCCCGACGGACGCGCGCCCGGCCAGCTGCGCCCGGTGGCGTACGAGCTCGGATACCAGGAGTGGGCCGCCGGATCCGTGCTGTTCTCGATGGGCAAGACCCGAGTGCTGTGCGCCGCCTCCGTGTCGACCGAAGCTCCTCGCTGGCTCCGAGGGACCGGGAAGGGATGGGTGACGGGGGAGTACTCGATGCTTCCGGCATCCACCAACGAGCGCTCGCCGCGCGAGGTGAACCGCGGTCGTCCGGGCGGCCGGACACAAGAGATCCAGCGCCTGATCGGTCGCTCGCTCCGAGCGGTGACCGACCTCGGTCGGATGGGGGAGCGCACGATCACCGTGGACTGCGACGTCTTGCAGGCCGATGCGGGCACGCGAACCGCAGCGATCACGGGCGGCTACATCGCCCTCGCCCACGCCCTGCGGAAACTGTCGAGCGAACGCCTTGTGCCCGACGATCTCTTGTTGGACACGGTGGCGGCCGTCTCGGTCGGGCTCGTCGACGGAGAGGCGCGGCTGGATCTGTGCTACGAGGAGGATGCCGCCGCCGAGGTCGACTGCAACGTCGTGATGACGGGTTCCGGCACGCTCGTGGAGGTGCAGGGCACCGCCGAAGGCGTGCCGTTCGACCGCGCGCAGCTCGAGGACCTCCTCGATCTGGCCTCTGCCGGCGTCGTCGAGTTGACGAAGATCCAGCGGGACGCGATCGACGGCTGAGGTGGCGTTCCCGAGCCGGATCGCGATCGCGTCCCGGAACCCCCACAAGCTCCGGGAGATCGGAAGGATCTGCGCCGATTGGCCCGTGGAGTGGTGGACGGTCGAGAACCATCCGGGGCCCTGGCCTGACGTGGAGGAGACCGCCAGCACCTACCTCGAGAACGCGCTGCTGAAGGCGCGGGCCGGAGCGGCCGCCCTGGGCGAGCCGGCGCTCGCGGACGATTCGGGGATCGAGGTCGACGCGCTCGGCGGCCGCCCCGGCCCGCGGTCGGCCCGGTTCGCCGGCGAGGACGCGACGGACGAGCGCAACCTCGAAGAGGTCATCCGGGCCCTCAAGGGGGTGCCGGGGTCCGGGCGCACCGCCCGGTATCGGTGTATCGCCGTGCTCGCGTTCCCGGACGGCCGGGAGCTGCACGCCGAGGGCACCTGTGAGGGGATCCTCGAGCCGAAGCCGCGTGGGGCCCGTGGCTTCGGCTACGACCCGATCTTCGTCCCGGGGGGCGGCCACCGGACGATGGCGGAGCTCACCGACGAGGAGAAGGACCTGATCAGCCATCGGGGGCGGGCCTTCCGGGCCCTCGGGGAGCAGCTGGAGGCCGGCTGAGCTGCCACCGCTCACACAAGCGGCGGAACACCTTTGGGATACCTGACTCAAGGTAATGCGGTGGGCCGCCGAAGCTTTCCTCGTGGCGGACGATCACCTGGCAGAGCGCCGTGTCCTGAGGCAAACCGAAGGCTTCTTCGACGGCAAGTCCCCGGGTGTCACCCTCCTGCTCGGCGCCGCGTTCCTCGCGGTCGTCGCGGTGATGGACTACCTCCTCGGACCGCGCCTGTCGGTCGCGCTCTTCTACCTGATGCCCATCGGCCTGGTGACGTGGAACCTCGGTCTCCGCTGGGGAGCGGTGACGGTCGCCCTGTCCACGGGCGCGGCGCTCTGGAGCGATCTGCTGTATCCCACCTTCGACCTCCTGCCCTGGTGGAACGCGATCTTCCGCTTCGCCGCGTTCCTCGCGGTCGCGGTGCTGCTCGGCACGCTGCGCCGGATCATCGCGTCGCAATGGGAGCACCTCGATCGCGAGGCGGAGGTCACGACCGGACTCCGCGAGCTGAATGAGGTGAAGGACACACTCCTGCACGCGGTCTCCCACGACCTCAAGGGTCCCCTCGCCGGGATCCTCGGCTCGGTCCAGACGCTGCACCGCGCCGAGCAGATCGGTCTGACGGAGGAAGAGCGCGCGACGATGCTCGACATGATCGAGCAGGGCGGCAAGAAGATGAATCGTCTGGTCGACGACCTGCTGGACCTCGACCGGCTCGACCGCGGACACATCCAACCCGAGCGCGCACCGACCGACGTGAGCGAGCTGGCGCGCCGGATCGCGCGAGAGCTCCCGGGCATGGAGTCCCACCCGATCCGTGTCGAGGCCTCCCCGGTCCTCGTGGACATCGACGCCGGCAAGGTCGAGCGTGTGATCGAGAACCTCCTCGTGAACGCGCGGCGTCACACACCCGCAGGGACCGCGGTTCACGTCCGCGTCCTCGGTCGTTCCAACGGTGTCGTCCTCGTGATCGAGGACGAAGGCCCGGGGATCCCGGACGAGCTCAAGGAGGTGCTCTTCGAGCCCTTCCGTCAGGGCGCCGGAGCCGGCGGCCGAGGGGTCGGCATCGGGCTCTCGCTCGTCAAGAAGTTCGCGGAGCTGCACGGCGGCACCGCGCTCGTCGAGGACGGCGAGCACGGCGGCGCCCGCTTCGTCATCACGCTCCCCGGCGACGTGACCGAGCTCCCCGCAGACGCACGGCGTCTCCAGGCCGTCTAGGTCGCTGGCCCACTCTCCGAGATCGGAACGCAGAGGTCCCGGCGCCTTGGCGC
>JBKKAE010000379.1:0-2815 GCA_046714835.1 Actinomycetota bacterium
TCCATGGACTGGTGCGCGACGCGCACGGGCGGAAGATGTCGAAGTCGCTCGGCAACGTGATCGACCCCGTCGAGATCTTCGATCTCTACGGGGCCGACGCCCTCCGATTCTCCCTGGCGCGGCTCGCGACCGGCGGGCAGCAGGACATCCCACTCTCGGTGGACTCGATCCAGGGAGGTCGCAACTTCGCGAACAAGATCTGGAACGCGGCGCGGCTGGTCCTGGAGGCGTTGCCGGGCGGCGAGCCGCAGCTGCCACCGGACGAGCGGCTGACGGCGCCGCAGCGCTGGCTCCTCGCTCGACACCAGCGCTGCGTGGCCGAGGTGAACACGTCGCTCGACCGATACGAGTTCGCGGCGGCCGCGCAAGCGATGTATCGGTTCTTCTGGTCGGAGTACTGCGATTGGGGTCTCGAGATGGAGAAGGAGCGACTCCGGTCGGATGACGCCGCCGTCGCCGACGACGCCGCGAGCGTCCTCGCCTGGATCCTTGAGCGGACGCTCCGGCTCCTGCATCCGGTGATGCCCTTCGTCACCGAGGAGATCTGGCAGCGCTACGGGATCGGCGAGACGATCGTCCGGGCGCCGTGGCCCGAGGCGGAGGAGTTCGCCGGCCACGAGGTCCTCGGCTCCGACGCGGAGGCGGCCTGGCCGTTCGTCGAGGAGCTGGTGACCACGGTCCGCCGATTCCGGAGCGAACACGGGATCCCGTCGAAGACCCGGGTCGAACTCCGGCTCGTGGGCCGGGAGACCGGGACGGCTCGGTTCGCCGGGTTCGAGAGCGAGGTCATGCGTCTCGCGGGTGCGTCCGACATCTCGGTCATCACCACCGGGGACGCGACGGGGTCGGCTCGTCTCCTGGTGCTTGGGGAGACCGTGCTCGTGCCGATCGGTGACCTGATCGACCTGGACGGCGAGCGGGAGAGACTCCAGAAGCGGCTGGCCGAAGCCGACGAGGCGCGCGCGCGGTCCGAGGCCAAGCTCGCCAACGCCGGCTTCCGTGACAAGGCGCCGGAGGACGTGGTGCTCGCGGAGAAGCTGAAAGTGGAGCGGTTCGAGCGCGAGGCCGAGTCGCTGCGGGAGCAGCTGGCCGAGCTGGGCTGATGCGGTTCGACGAAGCCGTCGCGCGGCTGGACCGGCGTCAGCCCGAGCACATGCCCGAGCCGAGCCTCGACAGGATCCGCGCGGTCTCCGGACTGCTCGACGATCCGCAGCTCACGTTTCCGACGATCCACGTCACCGGGACGAACGGGAAGACGACGATCGCGCGGGCGGCGGCAGACATCTCCTGTGCGCACGGCGTGAAGACCGGTCTTTTCACGTCTCCGCATCTGCGCTCGGTGCGGGAGCGTCTGGCACTCTGCGGCGCGGAGATCTCCGAGCAGGAGTTCGCGGAGGAATGGGCGCACCTCGAGCCCTACCTCGAGGTCGTCGACGGGCAGGAGCACGGCGCATCGACCTACTTCGAAGCGGTCACCGCGCTCGCCTTCCTGTGGTTCGCGGACAAGCCCGTCGGGCTCGCGGTCGTCGAGGTGGGTATGGGCGGGTCGTGGGACGCGACGAACCTCGTGGCGGGCGACGTCGCCGTGATCGGCGAGATCAGCCTCGACCATCCCGAGCTCGGCTCGACGATCCAGGAGGTCGCGACCGAGAAGGCGGGCATCATCAAGACCGGAAAGATCGTGGTGGTCAGGGAGCAGCCGGACGAGGCGCTGAAGGTCATCGAGGCCCGGGCGGCCGATGTGGGCGCGACCGTGCTCCTGGAGGAGCGGGACTGGGAAGTGGAGGTGCGCGTGCCCGCGGGGGGCGGGCAGCAGTTCCGGGTCCGGGGCGTGCATGAAACGTACGACGAGCTGTTCCTGCCGATGTTCGGCGAGCACGCCGTGCGGAACGTCGCCGCGGCGATCGTCGCGGTCGAGTCCATCGTCGGCCACGCGCTCGATCCGGACGCCACCCGGGTCGCGATCGATGCCCTGCGGATCCCCGGGCGCCTCGAGGTCATCACACGGTCGCCACTGGTCATCCTGGACGGGGCGCATAACCCGGCGGGGGCGGAGGCGCTCGCCCGGACGCTCTCCGAGTCGTTCACCTGGTCACGCATGCACGTCGTCCTCGCGGTGTCGTCGAACAAGGACGTCGACGGGGTGATCGGCGCGCTCGCGCCGCTCGCCGACGTCTGGTATCCCGCCACGAACGAGAGCGTTCGGAGCTTCCCGGCGGAGCATGTCGCGGAGCGGATCGCCGCCGCCGGTGGCCGCGTCGCGGACCTGGTAACCGTGGAGGAGTCTCTCGCGGCGGCCCGCGACGCGGCCGCCACGGACGACCTCATCCTGGTGACGGGCTCTCTATACACTGTCGCGGACGCCCGACGGGCGCTGGGAGGATCCTGAGCAGGTGGCCACGGGATCGACGCTGCTCATCGTCAAGCCGGACGGCGTTCGCCGTCACTTGATCGGTGAGGTGCTCCGGCGCGTCGAGGAAGCCGGTTTCACGATCGAGGATCTCCGGATGGAGACGATCGATCGCGAGACCGCCGAGGAGCACTACGGGGAGCATCGCGACAAGCCGTTCTTCGGCGAGCTGGTCGACTTCATCACCGGCGGACCGGTCGTGGTGGCCAAGGTCACCGGCGACAACGCCATCGCGGTCTGGCGAGAGTTGATGGGCCCGACGGACCCGGCGGATGCGCCTCCCGGCACGATCCGGGGCGACCTCGCGGAGATCATCAGCGAGAACATCGTGCACGGCAGCGACTCTCAGGAGTCGGCCGCCCGCGAGCTGAAGCTCTTCTTCGGCGAGTAGACGCGGTCGATGGC
>JBKKAE010000380.1:0-3138 GCA_046714835.1 Actinomycetota bacterium
CGCCGAAGGCGCGTCCGCGCCGCCATCCTCCCGACCGGCACGTCCACGAACACGGGTGCGACTCGGTTCCCGATCTCGCCTCTGTCGCCTGGGGACCGCACCGACACCGGCACCATCGCGCGAAGCGTCCGGCCCTTCGTCGGTTCGCCTCGGTGTTCCAACAGGACGTGTACACCCCCCGCCACGGACGTCAACACCACGTCGTTCACGGTGCCTCCGAGCGTCCCCTTGACCGCCCGGAACACCTCGAACGGCCGCTGAGCGGTCGCGAATCGGCGATTCGGACCGACCTTGCCGTCGAACGGGCCTCGCGGCGGCGTGCCCATGCCCGCGACCGTGCGAAGGGCGTCGGCCGTGGCGGAGGCCGTCTGCGCGATGATCCATGGCTGCCTGACGACGTGGGTGAGGCTCTGGATCGGATGGAGGACCACCTCCTCGACCGCGTCGCGGATCAGGTTCTCCAGTTGCGGGGCAGGGTCGGGTACCCACGCCTCGTCGGGTGCACCCAGCGGTGCATCCGCGGTGAGGTCGAACAACGCGGACGCGATCATCATCCCGCCGATCCCGTCGGCCAACGCGTGGTGCAGCTTCAGCAGGACCGCCGTTCTGCCCTCGGCCAGATCCTCGAAGACGTAGAGCTCCCAGAGCGGCTTCGTTCGGTCGAGCTGTCGGGAGAGGACGCGACCAACCGCGCGTTCGAGCTCGAACCTCCCTCCCGGCGACGGCACCGAGGCGCGCCGGAGATGGAAGTCCAGGTCGAACCGATCGTCGTCGACCCACACCGGCCTGGAGATGTTGCCCGGAACCCCCAGCAGTTTCCGGCGGAGTCGTGGAGCCAACCGGAGCCGAGCCTCGACGACCCGCTCCACCTCGTCGTAGGCCAGCGGGGAACCGTCCTCGCGCGGCCCGAACATCGACAACCCCGCGACGTGCATGTGCACACCGGGTTTCTCGAGGTAGAGGAAGCTCGCGTCGAGCGCCGTCAATCGCTCCGCAGGCATGCACCCATGCTAGGGTCCGGCGCGATGCGCCGCCTCGCGACCGTCCTGGCGCTCGTCGCTTTTCTCGTGGCGCCGGGCACGCAGACGCGGGCGCAGGAGCCGCCCGATCCGGTCCCCGGCGGGCCGAAGGGCACCGTTCGCGTTCCCCAGGACGTCGCGACGATCCAGGAGGCGGTCGATCGGGCCGAGCCCGGCGGGCTCGTCCTGATTGCCGCGGGCGTCTACCGCGAGGCCGTCGTCGTCACCACCCCGTACCTCACGATCCGCGGTATGGACCGCAACGACACGATCCTCGAGGGCGACTTCGAGCTGGCCAACGGCATCCACGTGATCGATGCCGACGGCGTCGCGGTGGAGAACCTCACCGCCCGGCACTTCCTCGTGAACGGCTTCTTCTGGTCGAACGTCCAGGGCTACCGCGGCTCGTACCTCACGGCGCACACGAACGGCGACTACGGGATCTACGCGTTCGGATCTCGCTGGGGGCAGTTCGATCACTCCTACGCCTCCGGGTCACCCGATGCCGGCTTCTACATCGGTGGATGCAAGCCGTGTGACGCCGTGATCACCGACGTGCTCGCCGAACACAACGCGCTCGGGTATTCGGGGACGAACGCCAGTGGGAACCTCGCGATCGTGAACAGCGAGTGGCGAGAGAACCTGGGTGGGATCGTGCCGAACACCCTCGACTCGGAGTCGTTCGCGCCACAGGAAGACGTCGTCATCGCCGGCAACCACGTTCACCACAACAACTCGACGACCGTAGACGCGAAGGAGTACGGGTACGTGCCCTACGGCATGGGCATCGTCGTGGCGGGCGGCCGAGGGAACCGTGTCGTCGGGAACCTCGTGGAGGATCAGGCGACGTACGGCATCGCGATGATCCCGACCGTAGACACGAACTTCTGGCCGTCCGGGGGCAACGAGGTCCGGAACAACTTCGTCCGCAGGAGCGGCCGAGCCGACCTGGCGCTCGCCGCGCCGTCGGCCGGCGGCGACTGTTTCGAGGACAACGTCTCCTCGACGAGCCAGCCACCGGCCGCCGAGCTCCTGTTCCCGTGCGATGGACCGCGGCCGTTCCCTGGTGGCGGAGGCAGCATGGCGCCCACCGCGAACGTTCTCTCCCGGTTCATCGATTCGCTCGACGGTAAGTTCCCGCACGGGGACTGGCGCGAGCAGCCGGATCCTCCGGAGAACCTCCTCGACATGCCGGACGATCCGGCCACGGCACCACCCAACCCCGCGATCCCGCAGGAGGCCGTTCCCGAGCTTTACCGCATCCGCGACGTCGCGGACATCCGTCCCGCTCGCGGACTCCAGATCAGCCAGGAGGTCAGCATCATGGGAGTGCCCCTCGTCGCCAGCAGCTGGTGGACCCTGCTCCTCGGGCTCTATGGCTACATCCTGCCGTTCGTCCTGTACGCCTCCTGGGTGGCCATCGCGATGTGGGACCTGATCCGGCGCGACGTCGATCCACTGCCCGAGCGGCTGAAGTGGATGGCGATCGTGCTGCTGGTGCCATTCATCGGGCCGTTGCTGTACTTCGCGTTCGGTCGGTCGACGATCCCGGCGCAGCTTCGTCTGATGCTGACTGCGGGAGGCGTGGCCGCCTACCTCGTCTTCTTGCTACTGGGACTCGTGTTCGGAGGGTGACGAGTCCTCGAGCTGGATCCGCATCCGCTTGAAGGCCTTGCCCTTCGACTCCGTCTTGACGACGGTGACGTGCCCGACTTCACCGGTGGACTTCACATGCGTCCCGCCGTCCGCTTGCTTGTCGATCCCTTCGATGTCGATCACGCGGATCGGGTCGACGAACTCGGGGATCAAACTCACCTTCGTGCGGATCAGGTCTGGGTCGGAGAGCGCTTCGGCGCGCGGCAGGAAGCTCACGTGGACCGGGCGGTTCTTGTTGAGCTCCTCGTTGAGCTTCCCCTCGATCTCCTTGCCGAGCTCATGACTCATCTCGTCGAGCTCGAAGTCCATCCGGGCGGAGCCGGTGTCGTCCATCTTCCCCCCGGTGACCTTCGCTCCGAGCTCCCGGAAGATCACGCCGGAGAGGGCGAGCAACGCGGTGTGGGTGCGCATCAGCCGATCGCGTCGGGCCCAGTCGATCTCGGCCGTCACGGAGTGACCGATG
>JBKKAE010000381.1:0-4161 GCA_046714835.1 Actinomycetota bacterium
ACGCGCTCGTTCGGGCACATCGACCCATCCAACATGGAGGTGGACAAGCAGACGCAGGACATGCTGGCGGTGTCGGCCAGCATGCGGACGGCGCTCCTCGTCTACAGCGGCATCACCGTGAAGATGATGATCGACGCCGACCTCGGCGCGCAGCTCCTCACGATGTTCATGGTGCAGTACGAGCCCCGGGGGCTCGCGGGACGCCACGACCACCCCTACGAGGAGACTTACCTGATCCTCGAGGGCGAGGTCGACGCGGAGTTCGACGGCGAGCGGTACCGACTCGGGCCCGGCGACATCGCCTGGGCGGGAGTGGGCTGCATCCACGCGTTCACGAACCCAGGTCCGGGGATCGTGCGGTGGCTGGAGACGCAGGCGCCGCAGCCGCCCCATCGCCACTCTTACCGGTTCGCCCGGGATTGGGAGTACCTGACCGACGTGACCTCGACCAGTGAAGGGATGAACGCGGATGGATGAGCACGCGGTTGTGGTGGTGGGCGGCACCCAGGGGCTCGGCCGGGACCTCGCGCGTCACTACGCGGAGGCCGGCCGCCGCGTGGTGGTCACTGGGCGCGATGCGGAGCGGGCCGCGGCGGCCGCCACGGAGCTGGGCGCCTCTGTCGAGGGCGTCGCGTTCGACCTCTCGGAGCCGACGACGATCGCCGCCGCCCTCGCCGACATCGGTTCGGTGGACCGGCTGGCCCTCGCGGCGCTCGATCGCGATCTCAACAGCGTCAAGGACTACGACGTCGCGGCAGCGATCCGGCTCGTGACGCTGAAGCTCGTCGGCTACACCGAGGTGATCCACGCGATGCTTCCCCGGCTCACCCCCGATGCGTCGATCGTCCTCTACGGCGGCCTCGCGAAGCTCCGGCCCTATCCCGGCTCCACCACGATCACGACGATCAACCACGGCGTGGACGGGCTGGTCAGGACCCTCGCGGCAGAGGTGGCACCGATCCGTGTGAACGCCCTGCATCCTGGGATCGTCGGGGACAGCCCGTTCTGGTCGCCGAAGACCGAGGCCCTCGAGGCGACGAAGGCGAAGACGCCGACGGGACGCCTCGTCGCGATGGGCGACGTCACCGACGCCGCCGTGTTCCTGTTGGAGAACCCTTCCATGCACGGGACCGAGCTCCGCATCGACGGAGGCTGGTCGCTCGCATGACGCTCCGCGTCGCCGTGCTCGGCGCCGGGAACATGGCCGGGGCGATGGTGGGGACGCTCCGCCGTGCGGGGTTCGACGTCGTCGTCTGGAACCGCACGGAGTCGCGCGCCGAGTCGGTCGCAGCGGCCCACGGAGCGACAGTGGCGCCGACGGCGGCCTCGGCCGTCTCGGATGCCGCCGTGGTGGTGAGCAGCCTGGCCGACGACGAGGCCGTGCTTGCTACCTACCTCGGTGAGGATGGAGCGGCGGGCGCCGCCACTCCCGACCATGTCTTCCTCGAGATGAGCACGATCGCGCCGGACACCGTCCGTCACGTCGGCGATGCCGTGGCGGCGACCGGCGCCGCGTTCCTCGACGCGCCGGTCTCGGGGAGCGTGCCCACCGTCGAGAAAGGTGAGCTCACGATCATGGTCGGCGGGGACGCGGCGGCACTCGAGCGAGCTCAACCCGTCATCGACGCGCTCGCCGCCAAGGTGTTCCACGTCGGAGGGCTCGGCGCAGGTGCCACGGTGAAGCTCGCGGTCAACGCCCTCGTCCACGCGATCGACATCGGTCTTTCCGAGGCTCTCGTGCTCGCCGAGAAGGCCGGCGTCGACCGGAGCGCCGCCTACGACGTCTTCGCCGCCGGAGCGGCTGCCGCGCCGTTCGTGCTGTACAAGCGACCGGCGTTCGAAGATCCGGACAACGCGCAGCTCACGTTCACGCTGGACCTTATGGCCAAGGACCTGGACCTCATCCTGTCGCTCGCGCGCGAGGTGGGCGCCCCGATGGGGCAGGCCGAGCGCAACCGTGAGCTGGTCGAGCGCGCGCTCGGCGCCGGATTCTCGGGACGCGACCTGAGCGCCGTCGCGGAATTCCTCCGTCGGTCGGGCTAGGTTCCCCAGTCCGCGAACGGTTCATGCCGGCCGGAGGTGAAGTTCCAGTACTCGCGGAGGTCGCTGCATCGTCCGTCCGGCTCGAAGCGGAGCAGCAGGCACCCGGGAAGCGTGACATCTTCCCCTCCGGAGACCATCGTCGTCCACCACTCGACCGCGACGCGGTTCCCGTCGACGAACGGCCGGCCCATGCTGACGCGGGCGTCGCGCTGCTGGCTGGTGACGCCATCCCAGTAAGCGCGGATCCCCTCGTGACCGACGTGGGGCTCCTCGAACGGGTTGGAACGGTAGCTCGCATCCTCGGTGAAAAGCGTGAGCACAAGGTCAGTGTCGGCGGTCTCCCATGAAAGTCGATATCCCTCCAGCCAGTCGGTGAGCTCCACCGACGAAGCGTATCCGTTGAGGCATCGAACGCTTCTCCGCGATCGCTGCCGATCGTGCGAACTCCCCAGGTGGTCGAGTGAACCTGTCAACCAGAGACAGACCGAGACACGTGCATAGTGGGCGAACCCGACCTTCTGATCCGTAGTCAGGCAGGGCTGAACGGTGTGCGGAGCAGCGTTTCCGCAGGTCGGTGTCGAGCGCTGTGCGCCGAGTTATCACCTGTGCTTCGAGGTGGGCGTGGTTCTTGAACCGGGGCCTACGAGACGCATGCCTTCCGGACCAGCGCCGCCGTCCAGGATTCGTAGGGAGGAGGCACCTCGATGCTGGGCCTCCTTGTGAGCGCGGCGGCTATCTCCTTGAACGAGAGTGAGGGGTCCTTCTCGAGCATCGCGCGGATCCGGGTGCGCAAGCCGTGGTCCATGTTGTTGCAGTGCACGTGCGCGAGACGGACGTTCCACGGCTTACGTTCGCCGCCGTCCTTGTCCAGCTCCGGGTAGTGGTCCAAGTTCGGCGACCACTTGTTGCCGGACGCGGACCTTGGATTCGGCCACGGATCGAAGAGCCTGCGATCCCGGCGGTAGCAGATCGGCATCTCGCACTTGAGCCTCGGGATCTGCCCGTTCCTCGCCATCTCGAGGAGGATCCCCCTCTTGACACCAAGCCCCACGAGACGCTCGGCGACCGTGCCGCCCGCTGGATTGTTCTTCTCCATCGCCTCACCCCTCACGTTGGATGATCCAATCGATGTCGTCTATCAGTTCGTCGTAGCTCGCGAACCGGACGGTGTGCTCGTCGGGCGTTCCCAAGACGGGTGCCTCCTGACCCGGCCCGGGCCGCAGGACGCGGACGTCCTCAGCCGTCCACACGAACCTTCTCCATGCCCGGTCAGCGCTTCTGTCGGCCTTCCTCACGATGTCACGCACGCTTCGTCGAATGCTTGCTGCCTTGCACCAGTTGGCGCCATTTCGGCACGAGGGGCAGTCATCATCGCATTGAACCTGCTTGCCGTGATCGCTGTACTTGATCAGCCATCCTGCGATTCCGCGCCTCGACGAAGCGGATCCCGTTGCGGCGATATTCCTGATACGCCTCGACATCGTCGGGGAACGGTGAAGTCGTGAAGTCGGCGAAGGGTATGAGGAACTTCACAGCCGACGAGCCGTCGGACACGAGGTCTTGCAGGAGGAAGAAGTCGGTGTACCCCTTGAAGTCCACGAACAGCTCGAAGAAGGCCCAGTAACGCCTGAGAACCTCATCCAAAGGGCTGTCCTCGCCGAGGTAGCGCAATCGTATGCACTCCAGCGTCAGGTCGAAGCGGTCGCGGATCTTCGGGTTGGTCCCACGCTCCTGGTTGATCGTCCTACCGTTGATCTCCATCCCTGGGAACAGCACCTTGCCGCCGATCTGGTGGGCGATGGTGAGGAACTCCTTCAGCTCCGACTCAGGAACCTGTTCGGTTATCTTGCGCATCCACCTTTGCCACCCGGGCCGGGTCCAGGTCTGCATCGCCGAATCGCTCGTGAGGTAGAACTCGTCTCGCAACGTCGGATGGTGCAAGAAGTAGCGACGCCGACGCTTGTCGAATGTGATTTCCAACTCGAACGGGTCACCGTTCGGCAAGGGCTTGCTCCACAGGCGCTTGTGGTACTCCCTGAGCGTCGGACTGTCGGAGTCTGGGTCATCTCCACCCTCAGACCTGAAGTCGAACGCCGGATCGAATCCCCCGTCCTCACC
>JBKKAE010000382.1:0-3852 GCA_046714835.1 Actinomycetota bacterium
GGCCTGCATGAACGCGTAGCAGACCGTCGGCCCCACGCACTTGAACCCTCGCCGCTTGAGTTCCTTCGCCATAGCCTTCGACTCGGGGGTCTTGGCGGGGATCTCGCCCAGCTTCTCGAACCGGTTCACTTTGGGCGATCCACCCACGAACGACCAGAGGTACGAGTCCAGGGAGCCGTCTTGTTCCTGGACATGAAGCACGGCTCGCGCATTCGTGACGCTCGACTCGATCTTCATCCGGTTCCGAACGATCGACGGATCGGAGAGAAGCCGGTCCACCCTCCTCGAGTTGAACCGGGCCACCTTCCCCGGGTCGAAGCCCGAGAAGGCGCGACGGTAGCCTTCGCGCTTGTTGAGGATCGTGGACCACGACAGCCCGGCCTGCGCGCCCTCGAGGGTCAGCATCTCGAACAGGTGCCCGTCGTCGTGCACCGGCACGCCCCACTCCTCGTCGTGGTAGGCGAGGTAGACGGCGCTCTCGACCGGGGCCCACTCGCAGCGGTTCACCGACCCGACAGGCGCCGGACCGCTTCCTCGTGCACGACGGCGCTGCTCGTGAGGATGCTAGAGCCGTCGAACGGCTCGGCCCCCTCGAACGTCGTGACGCGGCCACCCGCCTCCTCGACGATCACCGTGATCGATGCCCAGTCCCAGATCCGCAACGCCGGCTCGATCATCAGGTCGGCCGCCCCGCGCGCGACGAGCATGTGTCCCCAGAAGTCTCCGAACCCCCGGCTCCGGCGCGTGTCCCGAAGGAGATCGAGGAACGCGTCCTCGCGAGGCCCGCCCAGCCAGTCGTCGACACTCGAGAAGACCAAGAGCGCGTCCTCGAGCTTCCGCCCGCCCGCGTGGAGCTCGCGGCCGTTCCAGTGCGCGCCGCCTCCACGGACGGCCTCGTACCGCTCGCCCATCGCTGGTGCGCTCGCGATCCCGAGCACCGATCGGCCCTCCACTTGGAGCGCGAGCAGTGTCGCCCAGATCGGCACGCCGTCGGCGAAGTTCTTCGTGCCGTCGATCGGGTCAACGATCCAGACGCGATCGCCCGCCCCCTCGCCCTGCTCTTCGCCCGTCACGGCGTCGGCGGGGAAACGGTCGGCGATCATCTCGCGTACCGCGATCTCCACCTCGAGATCGGCCTGGGTCACCGGGGACAGGTCCGGTTTCTGTGTCACTTCGAACTCGCCGAGGAAGTACGACATCGAGATCTCGGCAGCACGATCGGCGAGCTCGTGAGCGAAGGACAGCTCCTGTTCGAACACGGCCCGACGCTACCAGCCGCGACGCCGCCGACCAGGTGCGATGAGCACGTCGTCGGCCGACGAAGACTCCGGGTCGAGTAGCCTGGGTCTTCCATGGAGACGACCGTCGAGACCACCGATCCGCATACCGTCAAGCTCACGATCGAGGTGCCCGAGGAGGAGTTCGGCAAGGACCTCGACCGCACCTATCGGGCGATCGCGAACCAGATCAAGATCCCGGGCTTCCGCAAGGGCAAGGTACCGAAGCAGATCATCGACACGCAGATCGGGAAGGACGCGATCCTCGAGGAGTTCGTGAACTCGTCGGTGCCGACCTATTTCCGGAAGGCCGTCGCAGAGGAGGACCTCGCTCCGATCACCGATCCCGACATCGACGTCCAGCAGCTGGAGCCGGGGAAGCCGTTCGTCTTCTCCGCGACCGTCGAGGTTCGTCCTCGACTCTCCTTCGAGGAATCGGACTACATCGGGATCAACGTGACCAGGCCCTCGGTCGAGGTGTCCGAGCAGGAGATCGACGACTGGCTGGAGCGACTGCGGGAACGCTTCTCTGAGCTCGAACCCGTCGGGCGGCCCGTGCAGCAAGGGGACTTCGTGACCGTGGACCTCACGGTGACGAAGGGCGGGGAGAAGGTCGAGCAGGCGTCCCGCGAGGACTACCTGTACTTCGTCGGGTCCGGCGAGGTGGGGGAGAAGCTCGACGTGGAGCTCGTCGGGGCCAAACCGGGCGCGATCCTGAAAGTTTCCGACGCGCTCCCCGAACGGTTCGGCGAAGAGCTCGGGGGTGCGGCCGTCGACATCTCGGTACTCGTGAAAGACGTGAAGGCCCGCAAGCTGCCCGAGGTCGACGACGACTTCGCGAAGACCGCTTCGGAGTTCGACACGATCCAGCAGCTGCGCGACGACCTCCGTGAGCGGCTGACCGAGGTGAAGGAGCGGGAGGCCGACGCCGCCCTCCGCGACCTCGTGCTCCAGGCGATGATCGACAAGGTCGACGTCGATCTCCCGGAGAGCTTGATCGACGAGGAGACCGACCATCGGATCCACCATGCCCGGGACCAAGCGGAGCGCATGGGTGTCGGACTCGAGAAGATGTTGGAGCTCCAGGGATGGGACGAGGCGCGTCTGCGTGCGGATTCCCGCGAGCACGCGATCCGTGCGATCAAGAGCGATCTGGTCCTGGAGGGCATCGCCCGCAACGCTTCCCTGGAGGTCACGGCGGAGGAGATCGGCGCCGAGATCGCCGTTCTGGCCCAGGCATACGACCGGGAGCCCAAGGCGGTGGCGAAGGATCTCGAGCGCACCGGTCAAGTCGTAACGCTGGCCGGGGATATCATCAGGACCAAGGCCCTCGACCTGCTGGTCGAACGTGCCGATGTCGAAAGAGCACAACCCGAGCACGCGCCAGAGGAGGCGAGCCCGTGATGGACAGTCCCAACAGCTATCTCGTGCCGGTGGTGGTCGAGCAGACCAGCCGCGGCGAGCGTTCGTTCGACATCTACTCGCGCCTGCTGAAGGAGCGGATCATCTTCCTCGGCACGCCGATCGACGATGCGGTCGCGAACCTCGTGATGGCGCAGATGCTTCACCTCGAGTCCGAGGACCCCGACAAGGACATCAACCTCTACATCAACTCGCCGGGCGGCGACGTCGCCTCCGGCTTCGCGGTGTACGACACGATGCAGTACATCAAGCCCGACGTCACGACGATCTGCATGGGCCAGGCGGCGTCCTTCGCGGCGTTCCTGTTGCTCGCTGGCGCGAAGGGGAAGCGCTTCATGCTTCCGCACGCGCGGGTGCTGCTGCACCAGCCTCACGGCGGTACGCAGGGCCAGGCGGTGGACATCGAGATCCAGGCACGCGAGATCTTGCGGTACCGGCAGCTCCTGGACGAGCTGATCGCGATGCACACGGGGCAGACCGTCGAGAAGATCACGAAGGACACAGACCGTGACTTCATCCTCACGCCCGACCAGGCGAAGGACTACGGGATCATCGATGAGGTGCTGAGCAGCCGCCGGCAGATGCCTGCGGAATTGACGACGGCGGGCGTCGCAGGGGCGTAATATCTGGGCCACGACCGGGCGATGCCCGGTCGTGGCGTGTCGGGTGAAGGACCAGGATCCGCGGCCACCAAGAGAGGAAGGCTCGGGCGGATGGCGAAGTTCGGCGAGTCGGATCTGCTGAAGTGCTCGTTCTGCGGGAAGAGCCAGAAGCAGGTCAAGAAGCTGATCGCGGGTCCGGGCGTCTACATCTGTGACGAGTGCATCGATCTCTGCAACGAGATCATCGAGGAGGAACTCTCCGACACCGCCGAGCTGAAACTCGACGAGCTTCCGAAGCCGGCTGAGATCTATGCCTTCCTCGATGAGTACGTCGTCGGGCAGGACCAGGCGAAGAAGGTCATGTCCGTCGCCGTGTACAACCATTACAAGCGGATCCAGGTGGGCGCGAAGGATCAAGAGGTCGAGCTCCAGAAGTCGAACATCCTGATCCTCGGACCGACGGGCTGCGGCAAGACTTACCTCGCGCAGACCCTTGCCCGGATGCTGAACGTCCCCTTCGCGATCGCCGACGCCACCGCCCTCACGGAGGC
>JBKKAE010000383.1:0-5909 GCA_046714835.1 Actinomycetota bacterium
ACAAGGGTGCGCGGCGCACCCCGATGTCGCACGCACATACGATCCCCGTCGCCGCGATCCCTCCACGGCCGGTCTAGGGCTACTCTTCCTGGAGGTCGATCTCCTGGTCCATGACGTCGGGAGGCAGCGTACCCACGGTGCCGCGCCGGATCGCGCGCAGATACAGGAACAGGATCGGGAGCCGGAGCAGGCCCGCGAACGAGATGGCCCATGGAACGGACACGGCCCGGCCGACGCCGCCCACGACCGGCCCCGCGAGTGCCTGACCGACGGCGTCGGCCTGTCCCCCCATCGAGTTGATCGTCGCCCGCGTGGCCGGGTCCAAGCCCTGATTGATCCACGCGGTGAAGATCGGACCTCGCACGCTCCGGAGCCCGCCCACGATCCAGAACAGCAAGACGGCCCACCAGAAGCTGCCGATCACGGCGAATCCCACGACGCTCGCGATGAGCATGACATCGACCAGAGCGAGGATGCGTGCGACGTGAACGTGTCCCTCGAGATGACCCCGGCGCTTCACGTACGAGAGCGCGCCGATGCCCAGCACCAGCCCTACCCCGTCGAGGATCCCGAACCAGACCACCCGGTTGAGGTCGCCGAGCGGCGGGAGACCGATCCCTTGCAGGAACTGCAGGTCCGAGAGGCGGTCCCAGCCCTCGGTGGAGGCGCCATGGAGCGCTGCCGTCGCCAGGATGAGGAGCAAGACGTGGTGGGCTCGCACCTGCCGGACCGCGCTCGTGAACGTATCTCGCATCGAGTGCCGGAGCTTCGTGCCCACCTGGCGGGTCGGGCGCCGGCTCTCGGTCATCACGAACACGAGCGCGATGCCGAGCCCCGCGTACCCCAGACCGCAGATCAGGATCGGGAGCCGCAACGCGATCGACGCGAGCACGACGCTCGCCACGATCCCCACGAGCGCTCCCCCGTTGAAGAACTGCTCGCTCCGGAGATAGAGGGGGCGGGCGGCTTCCTCCCCCACCTCATCGGTGAGCCAGGCGACGTCCGCGCCGCTGATGAAGGTGGCCGACATGCCGTACAGCACCTGTGACAGCGCAGCGACCGCGAACGAGTCGGCGAAGCTGAGGAGGACGAACGCGATCCCTGAGCCGAGGAACCCGATCACGATCGACCACTTGCGGCTCGCGGTGTCTGCGACGATCCCGGTCGGGATCTCGAACAGCAGGTAGGAGACCTCCAGGATCGTGCCCATCAACACCAACTGCAGCGGATCCAGCCCCACCTGGAGGATCAGGAACACGTTGAACACGGTGCTGTCGAGATGGAAGAAGAAGCCGTCGGTCGCCCACATCGCGAGCCACACGGTTCCCGCTCGCCAGCGGCCCATCGTGGATCAGTCTGTCTCTGCCTGCACGCCGAGAGGCATCCAGCACTCGATGACCGAGCCCTGGCTCGGCTCGCTCTCGATGCGGCACCAACCGCCGGCGAGCTCGGCCCGTTCGGTGACGGTGGCGAGCCCGAGGTGGCCGGGCTGCGGCGTCTCGGATGGATCGAACCCTTCGCCGTCATCCATGATCCGGAGGAGGAGTCCCCCGTCGACGGACGCCAGCCGGACCTCGACGTGGGTCGCGTTCGCGTGCTTCCGGACGTTGGCCACCGCCTCCTGGGCGATCCGGTAGAACGCGACCCGGGCCTCAGGGACGGGCTCGCGGTCGAGCTCATCGATCACCTCCCAGGTCCAGCCGGTGTCTTTGGCGACGTGCTCCAGGTACATCCCGATCGCGGGGGTCAGCCCCTCGAGGTCGAGCGCGACCGGCCGGAGCTCGAACAGGAGGTTCCGAAGCCGGTCGATGGAGGATCGGAGCTCCTCCGCGAGCTCGCCGAGCTCGTGCGCATCGACGCGCTCCGGGCGGTCGAGCAGCAGCTGCAGGCGCATGTCGACCGCGCTCATCACCTGGATCGGGTCGTCGTGGATGTCGGCGGCGATCCGGCGGCGTTCCTCCTCCTGGGCGTTCTCGAGCCGCTGCGCCAGATCGCGCCGCTGCCCAACCATCCGCTTCACCTCTCCCAGGCTCGCGCGAAGCTCGTCCTCGGCATGCTTCTGCGCGGTGATGTCCACCATCACGCCGCGCCAGAACTGGACCGTGCCGTCCCCGGCGTCCACGGGCACCGCCTCGTCGCGGATCCACACCTCGCGCCCATCCTTCGCGAGGATCCGGTACTCGGACATGAATCGCTCGCGATCAACGTTCGAGGCCCGGTGCTCCTGCACGACCCGTTCCCGATCCGCCGGGTGCAAGCAGCGGACCCACAGCTCGGCGTCATGCATCCACTCCTCGACGCTGTAGCCGAGCAGGTCGACGATCTGAGGGCTCGTGTAGAGGTTGGTGGAGAGCTCGTCCGGCCGGT
Organism: Actinomycetota bacterium; assembly: GCA_046714835.1. Lineage (GTDB taxonomy): Bacteria > Actinomycetota > UBA4738 > UBA4738 > HRBIN12 > JAJNBA01. The sequence continues at coordinate 2,368 of JBKKAE010000383.1, forward strand.
CGAGGTAGAGGATGGCCGGTGCGCCTTCGACCATCGCCCGGTACGCCTCGGGGTCCAGCTCCTGATCCGGCGATCCCGTCATCGGGTCACACCCGCGAGATGATCGCCGCGAGCAGCGCCGTCCGGGGAACGATGCTCGTGAGATCGACCCACTCGGCCGGCCCGTGATCGTCCCCGCCCACCGGTCCGAGACCGTCGATCGTCGGCGTTCCGGCCGAGCTCGTGGTGTTCGCGTCGGAGGCGCCGCCGGTCGCGGCGTCCTGCAACTCGAACCCCAACTCCGACGCGGCGCCCACGGCGATGTCGACGAGGCGCCGCCCGCCCTCGCCCTTCTCCATCGGTCGATGCCAGCCGTGCGTGTCGATCGTGATCTCCACGTCCGGGACGGCCACTTGGGCGCAGATGCGTGCCACCTCGGCCTCGGCCTCCTCAAAGGTGGCGAGCTCGGGCGAACGGAGGTCGACCTGGAGCTCGCACCGTTCGGCGACGACGTTCGATCGCGTGCCGCCCCGAACCACGCCGACGTTCGACGTCACCCCGGGCCACCGTCCGTTCAGCCCTTCCAGGGCGAGGATCGTGTGCGCTGCTTGCAGGATCGCGTTCCGCCCCTTCTCCGGCTCCACGCCGGCGTGCGCCGCGCGACCCGAGATGTTGATCGCGAAGTCGGTGATCCCCTTCCGCGCCGAGACGATGTCGCCGTTCGCCCGCGCGCCCTCGAGCACCAACGCGGCGTCGTGCGAAGGTGCGAGCTCCCGGATGATCGGTCCGGAGAAGGGCGAACCGATCTCTTCGTCGGGGTTGCAGACGTACGTGATCGTGCCGAAGCCATCGAAGCCGACGTCCTGCAGGACGTGCGTCGCGAAGAACCCCGCGAGCAGCCCCGCTTTCATGTCGGACACTCCCGGACCGCGAGCGATGTCGCCGTCGATCTGGAACGGTCGCTCGGCCGCCGTGCCGTCGTCGAAGACCGTGTCCATGTGCCCGACCAACAGGACGTTGGGTCCACCCGCGCCTCGGAGCCTGCCGATCAGCAGGTCCCCGAGCCTCGGAGACCCATCGTGCCGGCGACGTTCGACCTCCCAACCGTGCTCCTCGAACCGCGACTGGCACATGTCGGCGATCCGGTTCACGCCCTCCGGCGAGTAGGAGCCGCAGTCGACGTTGACCATCGCCTCGAGCGTCTCGAGGAACTCGGCGTAGCGAGCATCGGTGCGGTCGCGGAGCGCCTGAACGTCCATGGGTGACGCCGACGCTAGCATGAGCCGCTCAGCCGAAGGGAGAAGGCGTGTCGCGAGAGGCGATCGGCGCCGTGGTGGACGAGGCCGGATCCGGTATCGAGATCGAGGAGCTCCAGATCGACCCTCCGGGTCCCGGTGAAGTGCTTGTTCGCCTGGTTGCGAGCGGTGTCTGTCACTCGGATCTCTGGGCGATGGAGCACGGGAACTGGGGAGCCCCGTTCCCGATGCTGCTCGGTCACGAAGGCGGGGGCATCGTCGAGGAGGTCGGCGACGGCGTACGGGTCCCCACGGTCGGTGATCCGGTCGTGCTGTCTTGGGCGGTGCCGTGCGGGTCGTGCGGTCCCTGCCGGCGCGGCGTCCCGCGTCGTTGCTCGCACGCGTGGACTCAGCCTCCGCGCGTCCGCCGGGCGCGGGACGCCGCGCCGCTTTCGGGGACGCTCTCGCTCGGGACGCTCGCCACGCACACGGTCGTGCATGCGGCGCAAGCCATCCCGATGCCCGTCGAGCTACCGCTTCGGAGCGGGTGCCTCCTCGGATGCGGCGTCTCCACCGGCGTCGGCGCCGCGACACAGACGGCCAGAGTGTGGCCCGGCGCACGGGCCGCGGTGATCGGGCTCGGCGGGATCGGTCTCGCAGCGTTGCAGGGAGCGAGGATCGCCGGCGCAGAGCGGCTGATCGCGATCGACCTCGCCGCGCCCAAGCTGGAGTGGGCGAAGCGGTTCGGGGCGACGGATACCGTCGACGGGTCGAACGTCGACGCCGTCGCGGCGGTTCGCGAGCTCACGGGGGGCGACGGCGTCAACTTCGCGTTCGAAGCGACCGGTGTCCCGGAGGTGGTGTCCCAAGCGGTGGCGATGCTGGACTACGCCGGCGTCGCGGTCGCGATCGGCGTGCCGCCCATCCCGGCAGAAGTCACCCTCGCGTGGAACGGAACCGAGGACGCCGCCTATCCGCGCAAGACGTCGCTCCTCATCACGGACGGCGGCGATCCGATCCCCTCGGAGGACTTCCCGGAGATGGCGCGATGGGCGCTCGACGGGCGACTCGACCTCGACGGCATGGTCAGCCGGGAGCTCGGACTTGATGAGCTCGACGAGGCGTTCCGCGCCATGCTGGCCGGCGAGGTGATCCGCTCCGTCGTGGTGTTCGACGCATGATCGGAACCGCGACGGAAAGTCCTCGCGGCGATCTGAACGTCTGGTGGCGGTTCGGCATCCCTCTGATCGTTCCGATCGAGCGCGCGCTGTTCCGAGTCCGGGTCACGGGCATCCATCACGTTCCCTTCACGGGACCGGCGATCCTGGCTTTCGTGCACATCAGCGTGCTCGACGGCCCCTGCCTGGCGATCGAGGTCGCCTGGCGACGTCGACGCGAGGTGCGTTTCCTCGTGGCCGCCGAGGCGTTCGACGTGCCGGTGAGCGGCTGGTTCCTCCGCAGGTACCGCCAGATCCCCATCCGCCGCGGGCGAAGCGACACCGGTGCGCTGGACGAGGCGATCGAGACGATCCGACGTGGCGCGCTCGCCGCGATCGCCCCGGAGGGGGCCGTCAACCCGAACCCGGGGGAGCTGCAACGCATCCGCAGCGGGATCGCGCGCATCGCGCTTCCGACGGGCACCCCCGTGATCCCGGTCGGGATCTGGGGCACCCACAGACGCTGGTCCAGGTCCGGCCGGCATTGGGGATCGCCGCTGCGTCCACGTCTCGGCATGGCGTTCGGCGAGCCGATCCCGCCAAGAGGCAACGTCTCCGAACAGGAGGACGTCGACGCCTTCCTCGAGCGGGTACGGGAGGGTCTGGAACGGCAACTCGCCGAGGCACGGACGTTGGCGGGCGATCCTGTCGGCAGCGGTGGTGATTAGCTCGAGCGCATCGAGGGTAGGGACCGGTCGCGGAGGTGATGGCGCGTGATGAGCCCCTGGGCATATCCGGAGAATCGCTACTACTACGAGTGGTACGCAGACGAGTCCTCGGATGAACGATCCGACAGCGACATCAAGCAGGAACTCCTCGATCACATCCGGACCGGCGCCTACGAGGACCAGTACGACATCGACGTCGACGTGACCAAGGGCGTCGTGATCCTCACCGGCACTGCGACGACGACGGTCGCGAAACGCGCCGCCGGTGACGACGCGTGGGACACACGCGGCGTAACCGATGTGAGCAATCAGATCCAGGTCAAGCGCGAGGCGGCGGCCGTTTAGGGATCCGAACGACGAAGGGCGGGGCGCCCCAACGGGGCCCCCCCCGTGTCGCTACATAGGCCCGTACCCGCGGCGTTAACCCCCCCGCGCCCCCCCCG
>JBKKAE010000384.1:0-2704 GCA_046714835.1 Actinomycetota bacterium
CGCCGCGCGTTGTCCCAGTGCTCGACCCGGATCCGGCGCCCGTAGATCGGGTGGTAGTGGTTGGCGATGTCGCCGGCGGCGAAGACGCCGGCGACGCTCGCCCGGCAGTGCTCATCGACGACGACACCGTCGTCCATCTCGATCCCCGATCCCTCGAGGAAGCCCGCGACCGGCTCCACACCGAGGCCGAGCACCACGAAGTCGCACGGCAGGCTGAGACCGCTCGCCGTCTTGACGCTCCGGACGCGGCCGTTCCCTTCGAAGCCGGCCACCTGATCGTCGAACGTCATCTCGACACCGTGGTCACGGTGGATGCCTTCGATCACGCGACCCACGTCCTCGCCGAGCACGCGATCGAGCGGCGCTTTCCCACCCGCGACGACGTGAACCTCCAGGCCGCGTTGCCGGAGGGATGCCGCCACCTCGGAGCCGATGAACCCCATCCCCGCCATCACGACCCGGTGGCCGGGAAGCATCTCCGCACGGATGCGAGCGGCATCGCCGAGGGTCCGGAGATCCAGGACACCCTCGAGGTCGATCCCCGGGATCGGGAAGCGGCGGTTCCGCGCTCCCGTGGCGATCAAGAGCTTGTCGAAGGACACCGGCTCGCCGCCGGCGACCGTGAGCGTCTTGCCGGCGGGATCCACGCCGACCACCGTGGTCCCGAGCCGCGTCTCGATCCCGTTGTCGGCATAGAACGCCTGAGGCCGGACCATCGCCTCCTGCATGGTCGACTCTCCTCGGAGGAAGGACTTGGAAAGCGGCGGGCGCTCGTAGGGGAACGCGGGCTCGGCGCCGATCAGGATCACCTCGCCGTCGAAGCCCTCCTCTCGCAGGGTCGCGGCGGCGGTGGCTCCGGCAAGGCTCGCGCCCACGATGACGTATCGCTCCTTCTTCGCGCCTCGCTCCCCGCCCGAGCCTGCGCTTTCGGCGCGAGACGACGCAGACCCGGATGCCGACTCGGCGGCGGTCCCCTCCTCTGGGGCGGCGGCCGTCCCACCCACGCGTTCGAGTGGATCGGCTGCGGGACCCCGCACCACCGATCCGTCGAACGCGAACCTCGACCCGTGGCACGGGCAGTCCCATGTCTTCGCTGTGTCGTTCCAATCGACCGTGCAGCCCATGTGGGTGCAGCGGGGGGAGAGCTCGTAGGTCTGCCCCCCCTCGTCGCGATAGACCGCCAGCTGCCGGCCACCGACGTTCACCAACCCGCCGTGTCCGGCGACGAGGTCCTCGGCCGAACGATCCACGGTCTTCACGATCAAGACGTCGGAGGGCACCTCATGCGCGACCTTGTTCGGCACGGAGCCGAGGAACCGCCGGACACCCGACATCCCCTTATTGCCGACCACGACCAACTGGACGTCTTCCGCCTCCGCGAGCTCGCAGATCCTCTGCGCGGGATCCCCTTCCACCGTTCGCTTCAGGACCTCAACGTCCTCCGGCCGGGTCGACGCGACCTCCTCGAGCTTGATCGCGCCGACGAGTGGGTCGCCGACGTGCACGAGGGTCACGGTGCCGGCATACATCGACGCGAGCGTGTAGGCCTTGCGGACCGCCTCCGTCGCCGTTCCCGAGCCGTCGGTCCCCGCCAGGATCCGCGTGTAGGGCGGAGCGGGGTCCCGTGGGCCGGCCCTGCCCGTGGTGTCCACGATCAACAGGTCGCAGGGCGCATCGTGCGCGATCCAGTCGGGCACGCTCCCGAGCCGGAAGCGAGTGGCTTGCCCCATGCCGCGGTTGCCCACGACGATCAGATCCGCATCGTGCTTGATCGCGGCCGCGAGGATCGCCTCGCCCGGCGTCCCCTCGATCAGCTCGGCGGTCGCATCGACCTTCTTGGCGCGCGCCGCCTCCGCTGCTTCGTAGAGAGCTGTCTGCAGCGGCTGCCGGGACACGCCGTAGGCGTCGAGCGCGCCGACCAGCACGAGCTTGCCTTTGAGGCGTTTCGCGAGCTTCTGGGCGACCTCGACGGCGACCGACGCGGTCGGTGAGCCGTCGGTCCCGACGACGATCGTTCGATAGGACATCTAGACCGCCTCCAGCGTGCCGTCCATCTGCGGATGGACGTCACAACGGAAGTAGTACACGCCGGGATCGAGCGCCGGCACGTCGTAGGTCACGGTGGCCGGCCCTTCGACGAGATCGCCGACGAAGAGCGACTGAGCGGCCGTGTCGTCGGTGTAGATCGCAACGTTGTGCGGCACGGCGTCGTCGTCGTTCTCGAAGGCCACCCGCAGCGGCTCGCCGGCGGGCACACCCAGTGCCGACGGCACGAATGCCTGGTCGTCGAACGCACAGACCGTGACGGCGGCATCGGGTGAAGGGACACACTCAGCGGCCCCACCGAACCCGAGCGTCGGCTTGAAGATCATGAGCCAAAGGATCACGAGCAGCCCGACGAAGCCGATCGCGGCGATCGTGTAGGGGCGCTTCGACCGAAGGATCTCTTCGAACTGAGCCCCCGACACCGCTTCCGTTCCTCCCGCCATCGCGCCGGAGATCGTCCGCAGTCGTTTGGCCCACGTGGTTCCCATGGCGTACATCGCCGCCATGACGACGACGAGGACGACGATCGCCGCCCAGATCCACCCCTGACCCCAGAAATGTCCGGTGAATCCCGCCGCGATACCGCCGACGAGGAGCGCACCGATCGAGTTCCACATGAACCCGACCGAGGACGCCGAGAGCTCGAGCAGCTGGCTCA
>JBKKAE010000385.1:0-8523 GCA_046714835.1 Actinomycetota bacterium
GACGAGACCTGCTCGGGAACGAGATGGCGCCACGGGTGCACAACTCCGGACACTGGACGATCGAGGGAGCGGAGACGTCGCAATTCGAGAATCACCTGCGCGCGATCTGCGGACTGGAGCTGGGCTCGACGTCTGCTTCGTCCTACAGCGGCATGGTGAATCTCATCGGCTCGGCTCCCCCGGACGGCGCGTTCGACCTCGGGTCTGAGGTTCACCTTCATCTGTACGGCAAGGCATCTCGTCCGGGCCGGAAGATGGGACATGTGACGGTCACCGAAGCCGACCCGATTACCCGTGATCGGGTATTAGGGGGAGTCACCCGAACGGCCGACAACCTTTGATAGATGGCATACCTCACCTGCCCCGACTGCCGGATGCCCTCCCCCGTGGAGGACGGCGCGATCTCATACCGCTGCTTCTCGTGCGCGGCAGATATCAGGTTCGAGGCGTGCCACAAGTGCGAGTACCCGCAGGCGATCCCCTCGCGCTGGTTCGGCGCCTTCACGTGCGGCAAGTGCGAGACGAAGGTCGAGATCCCCCGCCAGCGGCTCTACAGCACCTCGGTCAAAGCCCGCTTCGTGAAGGGATACGGCCACACGTACCCTCGCTTCTGAGTCGTCCCAGCCTCTTCTACACCTAGGCTGCGGGCGCGTGTCCGGTCTCTGATCTCCGAGGTCGACCTCGCTCGAGAGCGAGGGATCCCACGATCGTCAGGGTGAGCGCGGCAGCCACCCACGGGAGGATGTGGAGGCCCGTCAGAGCGAGCAGGCCGATGATCTCCGCGACCTTCTCGGCAAGGGAATCCTCGGGGGTCGCTCCCGCCGCCGAGGAACACACCTGGCTCGTGTGAGCGGCACAGGGACCTTCGCCGAGGGCACCTGTGAGCCTGGTCTCCTCTCGAGCATGCGCCCGCTGAATCGGGGACAGCGTCGATGCGCCGTGTGCGGGCGACCCTGCAGGAGCCGCTCCTGTCGTTCCCGAGGCCGTTCCCGCTTCACTGCTCGCTGCGGCGTTGCCGAGCGCCCCCGTCCCGTCTGCCTCGGCGTCCGTGAGCGCCCCTGCGGAACCCGAGACGGCCTGACCCGCGTCAGACGTGGCATCACTGATCGCACCCGCGGTTCCGGAGGCCGCATCCGAGACGGCATCGACGGTCGGAGAAGTGATCGACGAGACGGCATCGACTAGGGTCCCCACGGCATCACCCGGGTCATCACTGGAGAGAGCTGAGCCGACGCCATCCACCGCCGAGTCGAGCGTCACGATCGGACCATCGTCAGCGAGCGCGGCAGATGACCCGAGCGATGTCATGACCGACGCGATGCACACCAGCGCGAGGCGGTGGCCGCTTCTCATCCTTGGCTTCATGGGATCCCTCCCTGGGAGAATGCAGGGCAGCCTCGTCGCCTGCGTCGCCGTGTCCCTACCCAACGGCGGGGCTTCTTGAACATCTATCTCCGGCGTTCTCCCTGGAACCGCCCTACATCGGCGGCGCGACCTCAGCGGCCTCGAACGAACCGACGATCCGCCGGATCCTCGCAGACACGTCGAGTGGATCGGACTCGGCCGAGAAGCGAACGGTGATCGCCCGGTTCCTGTCGGAACCCCTGATGGTGATGACCATGAAGCGGATAGTCGACCCGTCCGTGTCGGTCGCCTGCCCACCGACGACCAGGGACGGTTCGCCCTGGGGGGTCTCTCCATCGTCTCGAGCAACCATCTCTACGTCTCCGTACCGGTTCGCGAGGGAGTCCACCAGCTGCTCAGAGAGCCTCTGGATCGACCCCCCGGGGGCTGTGCGGAACGAGATCAGGACGTCGCCTCCGGAATCGACGAGACGAGTGGCCTCGCCCGAAGCCGAGAGCTCCCAGCCAGCCGGGTAGGAGAAGCGGTACCCCGCTTGATCGTTGTGCACACGGAACCCGTCGCGCTGGTCATCGGGCGGGTCGGCGCCGGACGGTTGTTCTTGCGTCGAGGCACCCGGCTCTGCGGGTGGATCGATGCCCTGACCCGGATCCCCTTCAGCACTGTCGAAGCCCGCCGGCCTCTCGCCCGAGGAGTCGATGAGGGTGGAGACGGTCACGGCAGATGCGAGGACGATGATGCCGATGAGAGACAGGGCGATGACGGAGTCGGCGACGCGACGACCATGCCAACCTTCACGCGGGTGGATGGTCGTCTCCCAGGTGTGGCGGAGGCGGCCGGTGAGGCGGCACCAGTGGACAGAGAGCAGCTCGGCGAACCGCTCCCGGCGAACGCCGATCCTCTCGATGAAGCGGAACCTGCGCTCGCCGGTGCTCTCGGTAGGGCGCCGCCGGCCGTCCATCATCCGCCCCGTCACGCGCTCCCAGCGAAGGGAGACGGCTTCGGCGAACCGCTCCTTGCGGCCGGCGATCCGATCGGTGGATCGGTACCAGCGGACGGCGATGTGGTCGGCCAGCTGGCTCCGTCGACCGGCGAACCGATCCAGGCGAACAGCCAGCCATGCCGCCACCTTCGCCACGATCCGCTCCTCATCACGATCCGCCTCCCCTCCGGGGCGGATCCAGCGGTCATGCTAGCGGCGTGCGCGCAACGACGTCGACCGCTGTATCTCTTCAGTCTTGCCCGGGTGTATCCTTTCGCCCGCCGGCACCGTCATCGGACTTGGGCTTCGGGCAGACCTGGTGTTTCGCGCGCTCGTCCGCACTGGACCAGAGGATGCGGTCGCCCGGCCTGATGTTCCCGCCGCAGCGCAAGCATTTGGTCGCGTAGCTGGCCGTACGTTGAAAGACCGCCACCGTTCCCCCCTGCAACCCACTCTCTTGGGGTTACTTGCCGTTCGCCATCCCGGTTCTCTCGGAGACAGCCTTGACCGCCTCCGTCACTTCGCGGCTGTATTCGTCGCCGTCTTCGTCTCTCCCATTGCCTCCTGAGGATGAGAAAGCATTCGTTCGGCATACCGTCCGAGCCTCACGACGATCCCGAGCCCGAATGCTCGACCGCCTCCCGGAGCGGGACGGGCCACAGATCGCGACCTGACCGCTCCGAGGCGGCGATGTGTGCTTAGAGCAGCCACATGACGACGGCGATCACTCCGATCACAGCCAGAATGGTATAGATCATCTTGCGCTCACCTCCCTAGGTACTACTCGCTTCGCGGTTCGGACTAACGACGAGGGTCGCTGCTGCGGGCGATCTTCGCTCCGGCCCCGTAGAACTTCTCGACGGTCGCGAACCGTGGGTTCTCGAACAGCACCCGATCGATCTCGGGGTTCTCGTGGTTCAAGGCGATCGCGAACCGGACGGGCACGGCCCGCACGGCTTCGTACTCGGGGCGCGTCAAGCTGATCGGCTCGGTGCACCGACTGTCAGAACACTCACAGAGGTAGGTGTTGATGCGGTGGTTGATGCCCGCGTTGGCGTCCTCGCTCCACTCGTTCATCGCCCGGAAGATGGTCTCGTTCGTCGCCTCCTGCTCCCGCCAATCAAGCATCGGCATTCAGATAGGCCGCAAGGGTCCGACCTGCCTCGCGAGTTTCACTGCCGACGAATCGGTTGAGCACACCGACGGTATCCCGGTCGTCGAGTAGGTACTCCGTGCAGGTGAGTTCGAACAAGCGTCGCGTAGTCGGTCTCGCACCGACCAGGATCAGCCGCTGTCCGTTCGTCTTGGCGCGCTCCCTCGCACGAACAAGCGAGTGAAGGGCTGTCGTGTCCATGAATGTCAGTCCGCGCATGTCGAGCATGATGGCCGAGACGCCATCGTTCTCGAAGGGCGCGAGGTGACCTTCCAGGTCTGGAACGGTTGCCATGTCGAGATCGCCGCGCAAGGCGATGCTGGCGACGCCATTCCGTGAGTGGATCTGGGCGCTGAACTGAGGTTCCGACCCCATGGTGGCTCCCGTCGTCGGGAGGGTCAGCGCTTGCGCGCCGATCCGGCTCAGTGACCGTGGGTCGGGGTCCGGAACTGCTCGAACCGTGGATTTAGGGTTCGGCATCGAGCAGTCTACTCCTTTCGTGCAGCTGTGAGTACCGGGGTTGATAGCATCGGCTCGGAGGTTCGACGCGCAGATGGATGATGAGAGCACCACCCGCCTTCGGGTCTTGGTTTGCGACGGGCCGGGAGTACGCCTCGACGAGGTCACTCGCACGGTGGCCGGGTTGGGCCACGAAGTCATCGCTAGAGAGTCCTCCCTCCCCGACGTCGCCAGCATCACGGCGACCGAGCGGCCCGATGTGGCGGTGGTGATCGTTCACGAGGGGACTGCCAAGGCATTGCAGTTGATCGATCGGATCGTGCACGAGGCAACCTGCCCGGTGATCGCCGTTCTCGACGTGGAGGATCGAGAGTTCGTCAACGAGGCCGCCAAACGTGGCATCTTCGCCTACATCGCGGACGGGCATGACCCGCAGGAGATGCAGAGCGCCATCGACATCGTGCTCCGCCGCTTCGCTGAGTATCACGCTCTCGAAGGCGCATTCGGTCGGAGAGCCGTGACGGAGCAGGCGAAGGGGATCCTTATGGAGCGTCACAACATCGACGAGCACGCGGCCTTCGACATGCTTCGTGACGAGGCGCGGCGGACCCATCGCAAGCTGGTGGACTTGGCAGAGATCGTCGTGGCCGGTCAACCGATGCTTCCGGCTCGGCCCACCCCTCAGGTCCGAATCGTCGAGTAAGCCGGAGATCTATAGCGAGATCAACGATGAGCACGCCGCGAGAGTGGCAGCCCGTACCAGAACCACACGAACGCAGCGAAGACGAAGCACGCAGTCAGGCTCGCGATAGGGGTTGTGAACAGGACATCGAACGTCAAGAACACGACGCCGGTCACGGAAAGGGCAATGAGCATGAGACCGCCGACGACGAACCGGCTCTGCGCGACCAGCATCTCCTCCTTTTCCTCCATCGTTTCTACGTCGAGCTGCCGCCAGCGGTGGCGGTGGTAAGCGGAAGGGGCGATGAGGAGCACAGACGCGATCGCGGCACAGGCGAACGCAAGCGCGTAGACGCCCTTCTGCAGAGTCGTTACCTTCTCGAACCCCTGGCTGAAAGGAAGGATCAGGAGAAACGCGAACAACACCTGCACGCCCGGCAACGCGACGCGCACCTCGTTGAGAAGCTCGATGAGCTTCCTGTTGAGCCGCTCTTTCGGATCTTCCTTGTCCTCTGCCATGAGGAAGAAGTGTGACAGCCGAGGACCGCAGGTGCCTCAGCCCCCTGGCGTGCTGAAGGCGGGAGGTGCGGATCTCGCGCGCCGGGCAGGATTCGAACCTGCGACCTGAGGATTAGAAGTCCCCTGCTCTATCCCCTGAGCTACCGGCGCCGGCGCCAAGCGTAGCGCGGGGTGGGCGAGTTTCGGTCAGCTGAGCTCGCGCGGACCCTAGGAGGCGTCTCCGACCTTCTCGCGAACGTGCTGCTGGAGCCCGGGCACGTTGAGGGACTCGACCTTCTCGGCATCACGAAGGAGCGCCTGCAGGGAACCATGACGGGACCCCGCTCCGATCCTTGACGAGTTGGTCAGCTGTCTCACCTGATCCAGTCGAACGACGTGCATGTCGCCTCGTTGCTCGATCTCGATCGAGCCCACGTCCGACCAGTGTCTGATCGTCGCGACATCCACGTCCACCAATCGAGCCGCTGCCTCGATCGTCACCGACGCGTACTTACCCAGGGTTCGTTCGAATCCAGATCGCATGTGTCAGACCATAGGCGAACGAGGTCCTCGCCACATCGGGCTTCGGTTCATCCTTCGCCCCGCCGAATGCCAGCGGGAGTAGCTCATCGTGGCCATTGCCGGACGAAGGTACGTCGCGTGATCGACCGAGAACCTGCGATGAAGAGCGGGTGACGGGAATCGAACCCGCACCACCAGCTTGGAAGGCTGGAGCTCTACCATTGAGCTACACCCGCGTGAGCGACACCCGCGCACCGCCAGCCTAGCAAGGCCTCCTGCGACACCGCGTCATCCGATCACGGCGCCATCCAGGAGAAGGGCCCGATGGGCAGGTTCCGCAGGAGCCAGAACGATCCGAATCCGACGCCGACAGCCCAGCCGGTCCACCGGGGGGTGCTCCATATCCGCGGAGGCTCCCGCCCTCGGATCGCTGCGAGGCCCAAGGACAGCCAGGCGATGACGAGCATCGGTACGAAGAGCACCGTCAGGGCGTTGTAGTCGAGCGCGGATCGGAGATCCAGATGCAGCAGCGCGTGCAGGCACCTGAGCGTCCCGCATCCGGGGCAGTACATGCCCGTGACCGTGTAGAACGGACAGACCGGGAAGGACGTCGCCTCGCTCGGGTCGACGAGGTGGAGCACGACGGCGAACGCCAGGCCTCCGACGAACAGCGTCGTATCTCGAGCGCGAGACAGAGCGGGTGCGCCGACCTCTCCGGGATGCACGATGGTCCCTATGTGAACGAGGGAGAGACACTCGTTCCGACGGATCCCGCGACCAAGGCGATCGCGAGGACGACCCCGGCAACCGCGCTGATGATCGTCCACATCTTCGCCTTGTTGGAGGCTTCCCTCGCACCTGCGAGATCTCCCGCCTGGAGCTTGCTGCTGACCTGTGACGCGAAGACGATGGCGACGATCCCCGTCGGAAGGAAACAGAACAACGTGACGAGTATCGCCCACACCAAGTAGGTAGGGATCGGCACATCCGTCACAGGCGTCATGGGGTACGGCGTGGCGACTCCCTGGCCGGGAGGCGGAGGAGCGGGGGGTAGCCCGGACTCATCGGGAGGCGGCGGGGTCTCCGATCGCTCCCAGGTTTGCGCACCATCGTTCCAGCGGAGCCATGTCCCGTCGTCCTGTTGTTGCCACCAGACACCCTTCCTGAAGACCGGTTCACGCACGGACCCGCTCCTTCCTCGCCGACCATCGCATCGAGCCCCTCACGGGCGTGAACGTACACCCGGTGCCATGTCCGGTCGTCCATCGGCGATCAGATGGATCCGGGCTGCGATACTCCGCCGATGGACGTCGCGTTCCGCCTGGTCGACGCGTTCACCGAGACACCGTTCCAGGGCAATCGGCTGTGCGTGGTGCCCGAGACGCCCGATGGATTCTCGACCGAGCAGATGAAGATGCTCGCCCTCGAGACGAACTTCTCGGAGACCACCTTCGTGACCGAGTCACGCCCCGACGGCTACCGGATGCGCATCTTCACGCCGGACGCCGAGCTTCCCTTCGCCGGCCATCCGACCATCGGGACCGCGTACACGCTCGCCAGCGAAGGCAGGACGTCCCCGAAGACCGTGCAAACGACGACCCTCGGCGACGTGCCGGTGGAGGTCGACCTGGAGAGGGGGTTCGCCTGGATGACGCAGCAGCGTCCGGTGTTCGGCTCGGAGTTCGGTGACCGCCGGGTCGTCGCCGACGCGGCCGGCCTCGAGCCGGACGACCTGCATCCTGAGCTGCCGATGCAGGTGATATCGACGGGGCTCGGGCCGCTGATCGTGCCGATCCGTGATGAGGACGCGCTCCGGCGGGCCGAACGATACGAGCCGGCGTGCAGGAAGGCGACCGCCGCATCCGGAGGGGAATGCCTCTACCTGTTCGTCATCCGGGGCGACGGCGACGTGCTGGCGCGGATGTTCGATGCGAGCCTCGGCGTCGGCGAGGATCCCGCCACCGGCTCGGCCGCCGGTCCGCTCGGTGTCTACCTCGCGGCCCGTCGCCTCGCCGGCATGCCGGGCGAGGCGGTCGTCGCGCAGGGGGAGATGGTGGGACGGCCGAGCTTCCTGCACCTGCGCATCACACCGGACGGTGAGTCGTGGAACGTCCGCGTCGGCGGGGGTGTGCGGATCGTGGGCGAGGGTGTGTTCCGCGTCTCGGACTAGACGGCCATGCAGAGCACGATGGGTTCGATCACCGTGTCGTCATCACCCAGGTCGACCTTCACCGTCAACTGCTCGGCGATCCCAGGCTCGAAGGGAACCGAGCTCGCATAGACAGCTGTGTCGTTGAGGAAGGTGGCGCGACCGGCGCCCGCCGTCACGTTGCACTCCACGAGAGACGGTCGGTTGCCCAGGTTCGTGACCGCGAAGCTGAAGCAGGCGGGCGTGCCCTCGCCGGTGGGGCATTCCGTGCCTTCGGCCGCGCCCACGTCGAAACGAGGCGGTGTGTCGCTTCGGAGCTGTAGCGCGACCAGGATCGCGAAGGCGGCGATGGCGAGCAGCAGCACGACGGAAAGGACGTAGCTCAGAAGGTTCCGCGTCCCCGGCCGCGAGCGCATGGGACCACCGTACCCGGACGTAGAATCCCGGTACAAGCGGGGCGTAGCGCAGCCTGGCAGCGCACGTGCTTTGGGAGCACGAGGTCGCGGGTTCGAATCCCGCCGCCCCGACCGCTATCGATCCGGGCCTCTCCCGTGCTTCGTCATGATCTCCACGAGCCGATCGTGGGGCAGAGCGTGGGCGTGGTCCGCGACGCCCTCGTCTCCTACGATGTACGAGACCGCAAGCGAGGGCCGGCGTTCTGGAGCCTGCCGGTCGTCGGGGAGACCTACGACGGCGCACTGAACGACATCAACGGCA
>JBKKAE010000386.1:0-5968 GCA_046714835.1 Actinomycetota bacterium
CCTCGCGCGATACAGGAGGAGATCCGGCGGACCGCGCCCCCCGGGAAGGAGCGCGACGCGATGTCCCGGCTGGCACGGGCGATCGAGCTCCTCGACCGCGACGATCCCAAGGCCGCCGCGGCGGAGGCAGAGAAGGCGAAGGCCCTCGTCCCTCGTTCGGGGGCGGTCCGGGAGGTCCTCGGACTCGCCATGTACGGGTTGGGGCGATGGCAGGAGGCCCTCACCGAGCTCAAGGCGTACAAGCGCATCAGCGGCCGCGCCGACCAGAACCACCTCATCGCGGACAGCCTCCGCGGGCTCGGCCGACCGGCGGAGGCCGTCCCTCTCGCCGAGGAGGTGCTTCGAGTCAAGGGCGTCCCCGACGAAGCCAAGGCGGAGGCGGTGATCGTCGCCGCGTCGGCGCTCGCGGATCAGGGGCGTTTCGCCGAGGCCCTCGCGTTCCTGGGTCGAGCGAAGACCCGTGAGGACGTGGCCGCCGGGTACACGCTCCGCCTCTGGTACGTCAAGGGCGACGTCTTGGAACGGGCCGGGAGGCGCGAGGAGGCGGCACAGGAGTTCCGGCGGATCATGCGGCACGATTCGGGCGCGTTCGACGTCGCCGAACGTCTCGCCGCGATCAGCTGAGAGTTTCCTCTTCCCGCTTCCTCCGCTTCTGCCAGTAACGCGTCAACCCCTGTGCGTTCATCTTGATGCTCGACAGCAGCCGGAGGCGATCCTCGAGCATCTCGAGGTCGAGCGTGGCTTCGGCGCCGGTCTCGACGTCGGCGAGCGCCGCCGCCTCGAGCCGGGCGGTGAGCTCCTCCGGATCCACGGTCTCGCGGAGAGCCCCTTCGACGACGGCAGCCCAGTCCCGCACGCGGCGGATCGCGAGGTCACAGGTCGCCGTGACGTCGGGGAGCGGTCCGAAGTGCGCGAACAGCAGGATCGATCTCGCCGCGGTCCGGATGCGTTCGATCGAGTCCACGTACCGCTCGAGGTCGAACTCGGGAGGAGGTGTCGCCGGCCGAAGCACGGGCAGGTCGGGCACGTGGATCCCTAGGGCGTCGCCCGTGAAGACCGCGCCGGTCCGAGAGTCGACGAGCGCCACGTGATGCGACGCGTGCCCCGGCGTCTCGAGCACTCCGAGCTCGCGCTCGCCCATGCGGATCACGTCGGCGTCGTGGAGCGAACGCACGCGTCCCTGGTCCACGGGTCGAGTGGGGCCGAAGAGCTCGCGCATCTCCTCTTCGCCCCAGACGCGGGCCGTGCTCGCGACGAGTCGGGAGGGGTCCACGAGATGCGGCGCCCCGCGCTCGTGGACCCACACGGTGGCGCTCGGGAATAGCGCCGAGAGCTGACCGACGCCACCCGCGTGGTCCAGGTGGATATGGGTGAGGACGATGTGGGCGAGCTCGTCCGAGGTCATCCCGAGCTCCCCGAGCGCCGCGGCGACCGGCTCGACGGAGGTTCCCGGGCCGGTTTCGACCAGCGTCGGTTCGGCGGCATCCAGGAGGTACGCGGCGGTGTAGCGCGCCCTGCCGCCCATGAAGGTGTCGATCGCGGTGATGCCGTCGGCGACGGGGAAGACGACTGGCGCTTGTTCCTGCATCGAGTCAGTCTCGCAGGGGCGTGTCGGTGCCGGCGGATACGGTCGGCTCGCGGAAGGGAGGAGAACTCATGGTGACGGTCAACGTCGTCGTACTTGCGGGCACCGTGGCGGCCGATCCGGTCCAGCGCCGGATGCCGTCGGGAGACGAGGTCACCGAGCTCCGACTCTCCGTTCCGGAGGCGGGAAGGCGCCTCCTCCCCCTGCCGGTCGCGGCGTGGCACGCCACGGTCGGCGCGCGCACCGTCGACGGGATCGTCAAGGGCGACGCCGTGCTCGTGCACGGACACCTCGTCCGGCGGTTCTATCGGAGCGGAGCAGGAGCACGGAGCTTGACGGAGGTGGTGGCCACGGGGATCAAGAAGCTCGAGCAGCCCGCCGCCTGATCGCGCTCGCTCGGGCTCCGGTCGATGCGTTCGGCGCCGCCTTCGGTTTGCGGGTGGGCCTCCGGGGGAAGTCTCAATTCATCGGTTCTTCGGTCCGAGCGGATGAGGAGGAAGCGATCGATGTGTGCGAACTGCGGATGCGGAAGCCCCGAAGACAACCACGGTGACGACCGGAACATCAACTGGAGCGCGATCGTCGCTTCGGCAGAGGCCAACGACATCACCCCGGCCGAGGCTGTCCAGAACATGCAGAAGATGGCGGAGCAGCAGGGCTAGGCAGGGGAGATCGACCGGAGGTCCTCTTTCGGCGTCTTGCGAGTAGCCGCTTTCCCGGCCGTCGCTGCTAACGTCGAGTGGTGGGGAACGAGTCGCCTCGAGAAGAGTCGGCGTACGACCTGTATGCGCGAGGTTGTTCGATGCTCGCCGGTGGCCATCCGCATCAGGCCGTGATGCTGCTCTCCCGGGCGAAGCTCTGGGAGCCGGAGAAGGCCTCGATCCGCGAGGCGCTCGGCCGCGCGCTCTACGCGTGTGGCCGGGCCTCTCGCGCTCGTCGCGAGTTCGCGAAGGTGGTGCAGCTGAACCCGTCCGATGACTACGCCCACTTCGCGCTGGCGCTCGCCTGTGAACGCACCGGCCAGCGCTCGCGAGCTCGAGGGCACGCCAAGCTCGCAGTCGTCCTGCGGCCGGACGTGCCCGACTACGTCAGGGTCCTCGAGCGGCTGTCGGCCTGACACGCGTGCTGGCGGACCCGTACGACGCGATCCTGCTCGACCTGGACGGCGTCCTGTATCGGTGGCCCGAGCCGATCGACGGGGCAGCCGATGCGGTTCGGGCCCTGCGGGACGCGGGCAAGCGGATCGCGTTCGTCACCAACAACGCGAGCAGGACGCCGGCGCAGGTGGCCGAGCGACTCGCCTCGGTCGGCGTCGACGCGAGGCCGGAGGAGATCGTGACCTCGGCGCTCGCGACGGCGACGCTCCTGGCCGAACGCGGCATCGGATCGGCGTTCGTGGTCGGTGAGGAGGGGCTGCTCGAGGCGCTGGGCGACGCAGCCATCCGCGTCGTGGATGCCTTCGCGGACGAGGTCGACGTCGTGGTGGTGGGGTTCGATCGAGGAGCCGACTACACGAAGTTGAGGGACGCCTCGGTGCTCGTGGGACGAGGTGTTCCCCTGGTTGCCTCGAACGCGGACGCCTCCTTCCCCGCACCCGGAGGTGAGTCCTGGCCCGGCGCCGGCGCTCTCCTCGCCGTGATCGAAACCACGACCGGCACGCGCGGTGAGGTCGTCGGGAAGCCCGAGTCTCCGCTCTTCGAGCGCGCGCTCGTCTCGGCCGGCGGTGGCCGCCCGCTCGTGGTCGGCGATCGGCTCGACACCGACATCGCCGGCGCCGGGCGGCTCGGGTGGGACTCGGCGCTCGTCCTCACAGGTGATGCCGGTCGCGAGGACCTAGCACGTTCGCAGTGGAAGCCGACGTTCATCATCGACGACCTCTCCGGCCTGGTGTGACGGGTTCCGCCCGGGAGGACGGGGGTATCCTGCTCGAAGACCCGGAGAACGCAACGATCGACTCGAAACAGGAGGAGCGACCCGATGGTGCTCGATGACATCCGGAAGACGTTCGACGCCGTGATCGGTCAGCTGAGCCCGGCGAAGGCACAGGATCTCGCGAAGCGGTACATGGAGCCCGGTGCGGCAAAGGACCAGGTGGCGAAGACCGCCGGAGAGCTGGTTCAGCTGTCGCAGCGTCTCCGCGAGGCGGTGCGGAAGGAGGTCGCCTCCCAGATGCGCTCGATGGGCGCCGCCACGCAGAGCGAGCTCGACTCGCTTCGCAAGAGGGTGCGGGACCTGGAGCGCGCGACGGGCATGACCGCTTCCGGTCGGAAGAAGCCTGCCGTACGGAAGTCGGCCTCGCGGAAGTCGCTGGTGCGGAAGAAGACGTCTGCTCGGAAGACGACGACGGGATCCCGTCGGAAGTCCTCGAGCGCGTCCTAGGGCGGGACCGACCCCGTTGGCCCGCCGCCGCCTCGACGCCGAGTTGGTGCGCCGCGGGCTCGCGGGCAGCGAAGCAGAAGCGCAAGAGGCGGTCCGAGCGGGGCACGTGACCGTCCGAGGCGCGCCGGCGACCAAGAGCACCACGCTCGTGGGAACGGACGAGGCGCTCCTCGTCGGCGCGCCGGCGCACCCCTACGTCTCTCGAGGCGGGGAGAAGCTCGCCGCCGCGCTCAACGCGTTCGCGATCGACCCCACCGGCCGTGACTGCCTCGATGCCGGAGCATCCACCGGAGGATTCACCGACTGCCTCCTGCAGCGTGGAGCGCGCCACGTTGTCGCCGTGGACGTCGGCTACGGCCAGCTCGCGTGGGAGCTCCGAACCGACCCTCGCGTGACGGTCATGGACAAGACGAACGTGCGCGAACTCCGTCCCGATCTGCTTCCCTACCGACCGTCCCTCGTGACCGCGGACCTGTCGTTCATCTCGCTCCGCCTCGTCGTTGGGCCCCTCGTCGCCGCGGTCGAGCCCCTCGCCGATCTCGTTCTCCTCATCAAGCCGCAGTTCGAGGCGGGCAGGGACCACGTGGAGCGCGGAGGCGTGGTTCGAGATCCGGATGTGTGGCGTCAGACGATCGATGAGGTCGCCGATGCGACCCGCGCCGCGGGAGCCGCGACCCTGGCCGTGATCGCCTCGCCCGTGAAGGGACCGGCCGGCAATGTCGAATTCCTCCTGCATGCCAAGGTGGCCGGAGGAGCGAGCTCCCTCGACATCGAAAGCCCGATCGAGGCCGCCGGGGAGTTGGCGACCTCATGAGCCGCGTGGCGTTCGTCGTGCACGAAGGCCGGGCGAGTGCGGTCGGGACCGCCGAGGAGCTCCGACAGCAGCTGGACGAAGAAGGGGTCGCAACGGGGCTCGCGAGAGGCCCTGAGGACGTCCGAGAAGACCCGCCCGACCTGGTCGTCTCGGTCGGTGGGGATGGCACATTCCTTCGGGCCGCGCGCGTCGCGGCCGAGGTGGACTGCCCGGTGCTGGGTGTCAAGGTGGGACGGCTCGGATTCCTGACGGAGATCGAGCCCGGTCCGGATGCGTTGGAGCTCGTGCGAGCCGCGCTCGAGGGCAGAACGCGGGTCGAGGAACGACTCGCGGTGATGGCGGAGTCGGCCGAAGGGACCTCGTTCCCCTCCCAGTGGGCGATGAACGAGATCATGGTCGAGAAGTGGACGCGTCACCGCCTGGTGCGGCTCGCGGTCCACGTCGACGACGAGTACGTGACCACGTTCTCGGCCGACGGTGTCATCGTGGCGACGCCGACGGGATCCACCGCGTACTCCTTCTCGGCGCGCGGTCCGATCGTGAGTCCGAGCGTCGCCTGCCTTGTGCTCACCCCGATCGCCGCACACATGGTGTTCGACCGATCCTTCGTGCTCGGGGCGGAGCAGGTGGTGGTTCTCGAGGTGGTCGGGGACGAACCGGCTGTCGTCTCCGCCGACGGCCGGGAGGGGATCGAGCTGCCGGTCGGCTCGAGGGTTCGCATCAGCGCGGCACCGCGACCCGCGCGGCTGGTGGCCAAGGAGAACGGGCCGGGGTTCCTCGCGCGGGTTCGCGACAAGTTCGACCTGCCCGGGGATCCGCCGGACATCGGGGGAGCGGGTGTCAGGGGGCGGCGCTAGCATCCGCGCCGTGCTGCGGGAGCTCCACATCAGCGGGCTCGGGGTGATCGCGGACCTCGAGCTCGAGCTGGGGCCGGGTCTGAACGTGCTGACCGGTGAGACGGGCGCCGGCAAGACGATGGTGACCGTCGGGCTCCTGCTCGCCCTGGGCGAGCGAGGGTCGGCCTCGCTCGTTCGAGACGGTGCGAGCGCCGCTCGCGTGCAGGCACGGTTCGACGCCACCGACGACGCGGGGGAGTGGGCGGAAGACGGTGAGGTGATCCTCGCGGGGGGGGGGGGGCGGGGCGGGGGGGGGGGCGGGCGCGCCGCGGGGGGGGGGGGGCGCCCCCCGCG
>JBKKAE010000387.1:0-8501 GCA_046714835.1 Actinomycetota bacterium
GTCCGGCCTGGCGGAGATGCTCAAGGGCGGCGTCATCATGGACGTCACCAACGCCGACCAGGCCAAGATCGCGGAGGACGCCGGCGCGTGCGCCGTCATGGCGCTCGAGCGAGTGCCCGCCGACATCCGCCGAGACGGCGGGGTCGCGCGCATGGCCGACGCCACCAAGGTCGAGGAGATCCAACAGGCGGTCACGATCCCGGTGATGGCCAAGGCGCGGATCGGGCACTTCGTGGAGGCGCAGATCTTGCAGTCGCTCGGCGTCGACTACATCGACGAGTCGGAGGTGCTCACGCCCGCCGACGAAGAGTTCCATATCGACAAGTGGGCATTCACCGTGCCCTTCGTGTGCGGGGCGCGCGATCTTGGCGAGGCGCTCCGACGTATCGCCGAGGGCGCGGCGATGATCCGCACGAAGGGCGAGGCCGGGACCGGGAACGTGGTCGAAGCCGTGCGTCACCAGCGGACGATGCTGCAGCAGATCGGGGAGGTCATCCACCTGCGCCCCGAGCAGTACGTGACGAAGGCGAAGGAGCTCGGAGCGCCGGTCGACCTCGTGCGGATGGTGGCGGCGCAGGGTCGGCTCCCGGTAGTGAACTTCGCGGCGGGAGGACTGGCGACGCCGGCCGACGCCGCGCTGATGATGCAGCTCGGCGTCGACGGGGTGTTCGTCGGCTCGGGGATCTACAAGTCCGCGGACCCGGCGCCCCGTGCCCGCGCGATCGTCGAGGCCACGACCCACTTCAACGATCCGGAGATCCTCGCGAAGGTGTCCCACGGTCTCGGCGAGCCGATGCCGGGTTTGGAGATCGGCACCCTGGAGACGCGTCTCCAGGACCGCGGTTGGTGAGCGAGCCGGATCCGGAACCGCATCCTCCGTCGTTCTCCGACCGCGCGGCGATCGTCATCTCCCAGGCCTATTACTATGTCGTCGCCGCGATCGGGCTCGCCCTGCTGTTGGGCGGTGCGATCGCCGCGCTCATCGCACTCCGCAAGTTGCTCCTTCCGCTCTCGGATGCGGCCGGCTCGTCGGGGCCCTTCGGCTCGACGGACTCCAACGACACCGCGCGATCGTTCGTCGGGGCTCTCGCGTTCGCGATCCCCGGCGCCCTCGTGCTGGCGTGGCATCTGCGTGAGGCACGCCGGCGGGAGGGCGGCCGCGCGTCTCGAGCGTCGTGGGGAGGGGTCCTGTACTTCCATCTCGTCGCGCTGATCTCGGTCGTGATCGCCCTCGGGGGCGTCGTGGCCGCGTTGCACGGGCTGCGGGACGCGGTCGTGCCGCTCTGCTACGAGTCCCCCAGCTACTCCGAGGGGCCCCTCGCCGGGGATCCGACCTTCGATGGGGTGTCCCCGATCCCTCCGATCGAGCTCCCGGCCGACTTCGATCCGGACGTGCTCCGGTCCGAGGAGTGCTATCCGTCCACCTCCGAAGCCCTCCGAAGCGCGTTGGACGGAGGGATCGTCGCCTCCGTCGCCGGCGTCGCCTGGGTGTGGCACCTGCGTCGAGGACGTCGGGCCTTCGACGGGCCTCTCGTCGAAGGCTGAGCACCCCACCCGGCTCCTATCATGGGGGCATGGTGAAGACGGGCGTGCTCGCGCTGCAGGGCGACTTCCGGGAGCATGTCCGGGTCCTCTCGGGCGCGGGCGCGGTGGCGGTGGAGGTTCGTACGCCCGCCCAGCTCGCCGACGTGGATCGCCTCGTGATCCCGGGCGGCGAGTCCACGACGATGGGGAAGCTGGCTCGGGCCTACGAGCTCGTAGACCCGATCCGGGAGCGGGTTCGCGACGGCATGCCGATCCTCGGCACGTGCGCGGGGATGATCGTGCTGGCGGAGCGGGTGCTCGACGGCGAGCCGCTGCTCTCGGTGATGGACATCACCGTTCGCCGCAACGCCTACGGGCGGCAGGTCGACTCGTTCGAGGCCGACGTGGACGTCGACGGCATCGACCATCCGGTTCGTGGGGTGTTCATCAGGGCGCCCTGGATCGAAGACGTCGGGTCGGACGTCCGGGTGCTGTCGACCTACGAGGGCCGGCCCGTCGTGCTGCAGCAGGGGAGTTTGCTGGCGGCCTCGTTCCACCCGGAGCTGGTGGGCGAGACGGCGCTCCACGACTACTTCCTTTCCCTCTCGAGGTAGGTGCGATGTCGGGTCATTCGAAATGGGCGACGATCAAACGGAAGAAGGCCGCGAAAGATTCCAAGCGGTCGGATCAGTTCGCGAAGCTCCTCCGCGCCGTCGAGGTTGCGGCGAGGGATGGTGGGGGAGACCCCGCTGCGAACATGACGCTCGCGTCGGCGGTCGAGAAGGCGAGATCTTCCTCGGTCCCGAGCGACAACATCGATCGCGCGATCAAGCGAGGGAGCGGCGCAGATGCCGACGGCGCGAGGTACGAGGAGATCACCTACGAGGGCTACGCGCCGGGCGGGATCGCATTGTTCATCGAGACGCTCACCGACAACCGGAACAGGACCGCGCAGGATGTGCGGCACGCCTTCACGCGAAACGGCGGGAACCTCGGGGAGACGGGTTCGACGGGATGGATGTTCACCCGCAAGGGTGTGATCGTCGTGGAGAAGTCCGCGGCGCCGGACGTCGAGCACCTTCTCGAGCTGGCACTCGAGGTCGGTGCCGATGACCTCAACGACTCGGAGAGCTCGTGGGAGATCGTGACGGACCCGGCGGCGCTCGCCGGCGTCCGTGACGCGCTCCGCGAGGCCGGCACCGAGGTCTTCTCCGCGGAGCTGACGATGCTGCCGCAGTCGACGATCCCGGTCGACGGCGGCGAGGCACGAAGGGTCCTGCAGCTGATCGACGCGCTCGAGGACCTCGAGGACGTTCAGAACGTCTACGCCAACTTCGACATCCCCGAAGAGGTCATGGCGTCCCTTTGAGGGGACCCGCCCGGTCGCCAGTCGTTGCTCGGAGTCCCTGCCCACCCTAGACTCGGGCGAACGGATGTTCGAGAGGCGAGTGCTCGGTGTCGACCCCGGCCTGGCGAGGCTCGGGCTCGCCGTCGTCGAGGGCAACGGGCGCAGGGCGGCGCTGATCTGGGCGGGAGCGGTCGAGACGGCGGCCGGCTCCCAGGAGTCGGAGCGGCTCCGGCATCTCTGCGTCGCGGTACGTGAGGCCATCTCGGTCCACCGGCCGGCGTCGATGGCCCTGGAGCGGGTGGCCTGGAACAAGAACCATGTGAGCGCGCTCACGGTCGCCCGGGCCACGGGCGCCATCATGGTGGTCGCGGCCGACGCGGGGTTGTCGGTGACCGAGTACGGTCCGAACGAGGTGAAGATCGCGGTGACGGGGATGGGCAACGCCGACAAGCAGCAGGTGCGATCGGCCCTGGTCAAGGTGCACGGCCTGAAGGAGGTGCCGGTCCAGGCCGACGCCGCCGACGCCGTGGCGGTGGCACTCACCCATCTGGTGGGAGCCCGGATGCGGGACCTCGCCCGACTGGGGTCGCGGTGATCTCGTTCCTGGAGGGTGAGGTCGTCGAGAAGGGCGCGACCCGCGCGGTGATCGGCGTCGGCGGCGTCGGCTACGACGTCCTCGTTCCCACCTCGGTGATCGCGAAGCTCCCGGCGATCGGGAAGACGACGCGCCTCCACACACGGATGGTCGTGCGAGAGGACTCGATGACGCTCTACGGCTTCTCCGCCGTCGACCAACGCGACCTGTTCGACCTCTTGACTGGCGTCACGGGCGTGGGACCGAAGGTCGCGCTCGCCTTCCTGTCGGTGCTCAGGCCGGCGGTGCTCACGCGCGCGATCGTGAACGGCGACGCCGCTGCCCTCACCGTCGTGCCCGGCGTGGGGAAGAAGGTCGCGCAGCGTGTGGTCCTGGACCTGGCCGAGAAGTTGGGCGGCGACGCCGACCTTCCTTCCGAGGGACCGATGGCGGACGTACGCGACGCGCTCTTGTCGCTCGGGCTCACCGGGACGGAAGCGGGCGAGGCGATGCGAGGCATCGAGGCCGATGGACGCGAGGCCGACGACATCCTCCGCGAGGCTCTGCAGAAGGTCGGTCGATGATGCCAGAGGAAGAGCAGGACGAGGAGCAGGTGGAAGGGATCGACGCGGACCGTCCCGTCGACCCCGACGCGCTCACGGAGGAGGACCGCGAGTTCGACATCGCGCTCCGCCCGAGGACCCTCGGGGAGTTCGTCGGCCAGGATCGCGTGAAGGAGCAGCTGCACCTGCTGATCGACGGGGCACGCAAGCGCGGCGAGGGCGTCGACCACCTCCTGTTCAGCGGGCCACCCGGCCTGGGCAAGACGACGCTCGCTCGCATCGTCGCCCACGAGATGGGCGCGGGATTCCAGCCGTCCTCCGGGCCGACGCTGGATCGGCCGAGTGACCTGGCGGCGATCCTCACGAACCTCGAGGAGGGCGACGTCCTGTTCGTCGACGAGATCCACCGGATGCCACGGCCCGTCGAAGAGGTGCTGTATCCGGCGCTCGAGGACTTCAACCTCGACGTGGTTCTCGGGAAGGGCCCGACCGCTCGCTCGATCAGGCTGGAGCTGCCCCGCTTCACGCTGGTGGGCGCCACCACCCGTCCCGGTCGGCTGACGCTTCCACTGCGCGAGCGATTCGGCTTCTCGCCCCGCCTGGACTACTACTCGGCCGACGACCTGGCCAAGATCGTGACGCGCTCCGCCGGGATCCTCGCCGTGCCGATCGACGGTGATTCAGCCGCGGAGATCGCCCGGCGCTCGCGCGGCACCCCTCGGATCGTCAACCGCTTGCTTCGTCGTGTCAGGGATTTCGCCGAGGTTCGCCACGATGGCTCGATCACCTTGGACATCGCGGCGGCGGGCCTCGAGGTTTTCGAGGTCGACGACCAGGGCCTGGATCGGCTGGACCACTCGATCCTGCAGACCCTGATCGACAAGTTCGGAGGCGGTCCCGTCGGGCTGTCGACGCTCGCGGCCTCCGTCGGTGAGGAGACCGACACCGTCGAGGACGTCGTGGAGCCATATCTCTTGCAGCTGGGGTTCCTCCGGAGGACGCCTCGCGGCCGGGTCGCGACCGAGCACGCGTATCGCCACCTGGGTGCGTCCGTCCCGGGAACCCTACCGCTCTAGGAAGGCGAGGTAGACTCCCTCTTTCCCTCAACGGAGGTCTGCATGCTCGCCATCCTTGCCCAAGAGACTCAAGCCAATCCAATCGTGGCGTTCCTTCCGCTCCTGCTCATGGGGGTCGTCTTCTACTTCCTGCTGATCCGGCCACAGAGCCAGCGTCGCCGGGCTCAGATGCAGATGCAGTCCGACGTGGAGGTCGGGGACGAGATCGTCACCACGGCCGGCATCTACGGCAAGGTCACCGACATCGACGACGACTACGGCATCGTGACGATCGAGGTCGCGCCTGGCACCGAGATCCGGATGGCGCGCGCTGCCATCGCCCAGCGACTCGTGGACGACGAGTTCGTGGACGAGGATGAAGACGAGGTCGAAGGAGCCGAGCCGGGGTCGTGAGCGACCCGCTCCAGCCTCGCGATCCGGAGGAACCCGCGACCGCCGTCCGGAAGCCGGACGAGCCGGCTCCTCGGATGCCGGTCGAGCCGATCCCGTCCCGTCCGGCCCCGACCCCTCCGGGTCCGGACGACCTCGCGACCGTGACGCTTGAGGACGTGCAGGCGAACGAGGAGCTCTCGCTCTACATCGCGTCGGCAGACCGCGTCATGGAGGCGATGGGATACACCGAACACGGGTTCCGTCACGCCAACCTCGTGGCGAAGATCGCCTTCCAGGTGCTCAGCCGGCTGGGGTACACGGAGCGGGAGGCGACGCTCGCGTCGGTGGCCGGGTATCTCCATGACGTGGGGAATGCGCTCGCGCGCGATGCCCATGGGCAGACGGGTGCGGTCCTCGTGAATCAATCCCTCCGGAACTCGGTGCACGGCGCGGATCTGATGCCCGTCCTCGCGGCGATCGCCAACCACGAGGAGACCGAGGGCGTCGCCGTCTCGCCGATCTCGGCCGCCGTGATACTTGCCGACAAGTCGGACGTGCATCGGAGCCGCGTTCGGAAGTCGGGCCGGATCGAGTTCGATGTGCATGATCGCGTGAACCACGCCGTCGAGCGGTCGTTCCTGTCGGTAGATTCCGAACCCCGCACGGTCAGCCTGGAGCTGACGATCGACACCGAGATCAGTCAGGTCATGGAGTACTTCGAGATCTTCCTGGGACGCATGCAGCTCTGTCGCCATGCTGCCGAGCTGCTCGATGCGCGCTTCCGACTTGTCATCAACGGAGCAGAGCTGGCGTGAGACGCAATCGCGCCCTCTGGGCGTCCATCGTCTTCGTGCTGGTCCTGGTCGCCGCGTCGGCTTTCGGGTTCCTCAGCGGCAGCCTCCAACCGACGCTGGGACTCGATCTCCAGGGGGGCGCGTCGGTGATCCTGACCGCTCCCGAGGGCACGCCGCAAGACGTGATGGAGCAGGCGCTCGAGAACATCCGCAACCGGGTGGACGCCTTCGGGGTCGGCGAGCCGGACATCGCCCTGTCGGGCACCACGATCGAGGTGCAGATCCCCGGGAGCGCGGACGCAACCGTCCGGCCACGGGAGGCGGACCTCTACTGCCTCGAGGGGGAGGATCTGATCCACGGATGCTCCGAGGACGAGGACGACGTCGGAGACGTGCTCGAGAGCCTGGAGGTGAAGGCACAACCGTCTGAGGTGTGCGTGGTGGACGGCGACGGCGAGCAGGTCGAGTGCTTCTCGAGCCGGGCGCAGGCCGATACCTTCCTCGCCGGCGTGCAGGTGGCGCCGAGGGAGGAAGCGTCGCCCTCCGCGAGCGCCTCCGCCTCGCCGAGCGCCTCGTCGTCTCCGTCCCCCGGCCCCTCGCCCGCGGCGAGCGCCTACTGCCTCACGGCGCCGACGGGTGACCGGATCGGGTGCTTCAAGAGCCGGGCGAAGGCCGACGCCGCGAACGAAGCATTGAAGGTGGAGGTGACGGAGCGCAGCTACTGCGTGCTTCCCGCCCCGCCGGAGCCGTCGCCCACGCCGACTCCCACTCCTTCGGCGACCGCGTCACCGTCTGCCTCAGCCTCTGCCTCGCCCTCCCCGTCACCTTCCCCGGCGGCCGCGACGTTCGCCGACCTCGACCTCTCCGGCGCCGAGCCCCCGCCCTGCGGGCTCGGATCCCGCGAGGAGGCAGACGACGCGCTCGCGGCGATGGCGGTGGTGCACGAGGAGCAGCAGTTCTGCGTCATCAGCTCGGCGGGCCAGCGGCTCGAGTGCTCGGTCAGGCGTGGCGAGGCGGAGGACATCCGACGCCAGTCCGGCCAGGAACGCCTGCTGCGTGTGATCGGCGAGACCGCTCGCCTGGAGGAGCGCAAGGTCCTCGAGGTCGTGCCCGGGTCGGACCCCCGGCCGATCACCTGTGGGACGGAGGAAGAACGTGACCTACCCCGCTGCTCATTCGACGCCCTCGCGAACGAGGAGGTGGTCTACCCGGGCCCGGTCGGGAACGGCCAGGTGGCCAAGTTCGTGCTCGAGGAGGTCGTCATCAGTGGTGAGAACTTCGACAGCGCTGCGGCGGTGCTGTCGAGTCAGGGCCAGCTCGGTGGTGTTTCGGAGTGGACCGTCACGTTCCAGCTCGACGACGACGGCGCCGACCGGTTCGCCGAGGCGACCACCCAAGCCGTCGGCGCCCCCCCTCCCACCGACCAGATCGCGATCATCGTCGACCGGGTGGTGATCTCGTCACCGACCGTGCAGTCCGCGATCACGGGTGGCTCCGGCGAGATCACCGGCGGGTTCTCCGAGACGGAGGCGAAGGACCTGGCGACCCAGTTGAACGCGGGAGCCCTACCGGTCGAGCTCACGCGCCAATCGGTGCGAACGGTGAGCCCGACGCTCGGCGAGGAGTCGCTCCGCCAGGGGATCATCGCCGGGATCGCGGGGCTGGGACTCCTGTTCCTCTACCTGCTCTTCTACTATCGCTTGCTCGGCGTGGTCGCCTGGTTCGGTATGACGATCTGGGCAGTCTTGGCCGTCGGGCTGATCTCCATCGCAGGCGACCAGTTCGGCTACGCGCTCTCGCTCTCCGGCGTCGCCGGCCTCGTGATCTCACTCGGCGTCACGGCCGACTCCTACATCGTCTTCTTCGAGCGATTGAAGGACGAGGTCCGCTCGGGCAAGTCGGCGCGCGCCGCCGTGCAGCCGGCCTTCGCGCGCGCGTACAAGACGATCGTCGCCGCCGACATCGTGGCGGTCCTCGCTGCGGTCGTGTTGTACCTCACTGCCGTGAGCTCCGTGCGGGGATTCGCACTGACCCTCGGCGTGGCGACCCTTCTCGACCTGTTCGTCGTGTACTTCTTCAAGCGGCCCACCGTCTTCTTGATCGCGAAGAGCGAGAAGCTCGTGAACCTGCAGGGATTCGGGCTCACCAGTGGCGTCGCGGCCGAGGCTTCACGTGAGGGGGCCGGCCTGTGAATCTCCGTCACGCGGTCGACACGTACCGCGGCCACACCATCCCTCACATCCGATGGGT
>JBKKAE010000388.1:0-3030 GCA_046714835.1 Actinomycetota bacterium
GTACTCCTGCGCCTGCATCGCCAGGTGCCACCCGACGACTTCCTCCGGAGTTTCGAAACCATCACCCGTCAGCCTCGAGTTGGCCATCCGTCGCCGCGAGAGCTCGAGAGGCTTCATCCGGCGGAAGTCTAGGGGCGGACCCGGACGCTCTACGCGATCGTGCGCCGCCCTGGAGATCGGTCGCGTGGCTGGAATCGGGACCGGAACGAGCGCCACTTCCGCCAGAGCACGAACACCGCAACGAGCACGGCCGCCGCGAGGACCGCGGCAACCACGGGCCACACCACCGCCGTGAACGCGAGCGCTCCGGAGACACCGTCCTCGCCGAGGCTCACGACCGGGTTGCCGCCTCCCCCGGTGACCGCCGTCGAGACCGGACGGGCTGCGGTCCGGCCGACCTGCGTCGCGAGCGCCGCCGCGATGCCCAGCCCGGCCGTCACTCCCGGATCGAGGTCGAACGCGCTCGCGGACGCGAGCGCCAACAGTCCCCCCACGACCGGCGCGATGGCCAGGCCGATCACGTGCAACACGTGATCGACGATCGGCACCTTGTCGCCGATGAAGTCCGCCACGCCGACGACGCCGACGATCCCCAGCACCAGCGGATCGCCGAGGTTGTTCCACGGCGCCGGCAGGTCGATCAGGTCCGTGTAGCGGTTGAGCAGCCCGACGGTCAGCAGCGGGATGTACGCGTTGAGGCCGGCCGCCGTCGAGAGCCCCAGCGCCGTGAAGTACCCCGCGATCCCTTCCACGTCCTGACGTTATCCACGAGCGGTCGGTCACAACCCGGCAGCGAACAGGTCAGACGTCCGAGGACGGCCCCTCGCCGACCGCGCCGTCGGCTTGCTCGCGCAGCAGATCGATGTGGCCGAGGTGCCGCCCCGTCTCCTCGATCAGGTGGACAACGACCCAGCGCAGCGTCCATGAGCCATCTCCGTCCGAGGCCGTGGCATCGAGCGAGAGAGCCGCCTCGATCACCTCGTCGCACAGCTTGGTCTCTGCTGCGTAGGCGGCGAGCAGATCGGCCATCGGGACACCCTCGGCTCGCATGTCGGCGTCGGGATCCTCGTCGGTCCAGTCGAAGTACAGTCCGGTCTGGCCGCCGAAGAACTCCCGGAACCACGAGCGCTCCACGTTCTCCAGGTGCCGGACGATGCCGTGCAAGGTGAGGCCGCTCGGCATCCGCACCGAGGCGAGCGTCTCGTCGGACGCGTCGCGCATCTTCCACGCGACCAGGTCGCGCTGCCGTTGCAGGAACCCCAGCAGGGTGGTGCGTTCGTCTCCGAGATGGGCGGGCTCGGTCACCCCACCGCGGACGCCGTTCGCGTCGGCGGATCCGTCAGTTGCCGCAGCCACAGGAACCGCCGCAGCAGCCACCGCCGGCCGACCCGGCGGTCGGGCTGTCGCCTGCGCTCCCGACCGCCGCGGAGAAGGAGAACCGTCGGCGCACCCGGTCGCTCCCGCACGAGGGGCATGCCAGGGCGGTGCCGACCCGACCGGAGCTCATCGGCCGGCGCTCCTCGAAGGGCCGCTCGCAGGAAAGGCAGAGGTACTCGTAGGTCGCCACCGGCACACGGTACGTGTCGCAGCGCCGGGCCGCCACTCTCAGCGATGTGCCTGCGCTTCGTGTTCCCGGATCCGCTCCTTGACGATCTTCTTCACGAGCGCGGCGGGCATGGGAGCATCCGCGGTGAAGCGGAGCGTTCCCTTCCCGGAGAGGTAGGGCTCGAGCTCATCCCCGAACTCCTCCACCATCGCGTCGGTCCAGGGGTACAGGCTGCAGTGGTTCTTGAACCCCGCATAGGAGACGAGGAACCGACCATCGAGCTTGAACGTCGGCATCTGGTAGCTGATCGTTTCGATCGCCTGTGGTGCTGCGGCCTTGATCGTCTTCCGAAGCTTCTTCAGAGCGGTCCGCGGAGCCTCCGGCAATCCGGCCAGGTATCCCTCGACGCTCTTCGGCTTGTCCATATCCCGACCCCCACGCTTCCTTAGTCCGCGGCGAGCACCCACATCTCCTTGAACGGCGTCGTGACGTGCCAGGTGGTCTCACGGCCCGGCGGAAGCGAGAAGAGATCCCCGACACCGAGCTCGAGTGCTTCGCCGTCGGCGACCTCGATGCGCACGGCGCCCTCGAGGATGATCGCCACCTCGCGAGTCTCGGGCGTCCACGTGATCGGGCCGTTCACCTCGGTGAACCGCGACAGGCCAGCGTGCAGGCCGTCGGCATGCACGAGCTCGTGCATCGCGCTCCCAGGCACCTCGGGGTCGGGTCCCCACTCCTCCGTCACCGCGCTCGCCACGAACACTCCTGGGTATGGCTCCATCCTCACTCCCCTTCTTCGCGGTCAGTCGCCACACGATAGAGCCCGTGTTGTCCGTCATCACCGGCAGCAGGGCGGAGGCGGAGGATATCTCCCAGGAGGCGTTCACCCGCGTGTTCGAACGATGGGACTCCATCGGGGCGATGGAGGATCCGACCGCCTACCTGTACCGAACCGCGATGAACAGGTTCCGGAGCGAATACCGACGAGCCGCGCGAGCCGTCAAGCGCGCCGTGGGGGTCGGACCTGCCGTTGACGTCTTCCAAGCGGTCGAAGATCGAGAACCATCGAGCTTGAAGGTCGGCATCTGGTAGCTGATCGCTTCGGTTGCCTGGGGTGTTTGCGGCCTTGATCGTCTTCCGAAGCTTCTCGAGAGCGACCACGTCTTGACTTCGCTGTCCCGCTCATTCTCGAGGAGCGCAGGTCTTCAACGAGGCCACGAAGTACGTCGTGTCGCGGAGTACCCACGCTGGAGTGGAACATCAACTTGATCGAGGGAGACGCCGCCGCAGGGATCGCGGCGCTGAAGCTCGGGTGCCTTGCCGTGTGCGGCCGATGCCGGGACACTGGGCCGACAGCCTCGACCGCCTCTCCGGAGACGTCGAGGCGATGACCGTGTCCGTCCGATCGGGAGGTGTGTGGAGATGAGCGACGAGCGGATCGAGGCCGCGACGGCGAACTGGGCACCACGGTTCACCTCGCAGGG
>JBKKAE010000389.1:0-3837 GCA_046714835.1 Actinomycetota bacterium
CCTCAACACGGTGTACTTCGGGCACGGCGCCTACGGGATCGAGGCTGCGGCGCAGACCTACTTCGGGGTGTCGGCTCGGCGCCTCACCCTGTTGCAGTCGGCCACGCTCGCCGGGATCCTCACGGCCCCGGAGGCGTACGACCCGATCGACCACCCGTTCGACGCCAAGTTCCGCAGGGACTTCGCGCTCGACCGGATGGTGCAGTACGGGTACCTGGATCGCGATCGGGCCGACCGGATGAAGCAGAAGCCGTGTTGTGGGATCCCGGTATCCCTGCAGCGGGGATCGCAGGCGCAGGTCGAAGCTCCGGGGGACGCCGAGTACTTCGTGCAGTACGTGCGTGAGGATCTGGCCAAGCGCTACGGCGCCGCGACCGTCTTCGGCGGCGGCCTCCAGGTGACGACCTCGCTCGATCTCGGGTATCAGGCCGCCGCAGAGGACGCGATCGAGTCGCACCTGCCCAGCCCGCAGGATCCCGGCGCCGCGCTGGTCGCGATCGAGCCGGCCACGGGGCACATCCTCGCGATGGCGGGAGGGAAGGACTTCGGAAGGTCGCAGCTGAACCTCGCCACGTTCAAGGGAGGAACCGGGCGGCAGGCGGGATCCGCCTTCAAGGCGTTCACTCTCGCCGAGGCGATGGATCAGGGGTTCGACCTGAACTCGCAGTGGTACGGGCCGAACACGATCACGATCGACGATCCGATGTGCGCAGGCCCGGAGGGGCCCTGGGAGCCGGAAAACGCGGAGGGCGGCGGCAGCAGTTACTCCCTCCAGTCGGCTACAGCCCATTCCGTGAATACCGTCTTCGCGCAGCTGGTGGTGGAGCTCGGTCCGGATGAGGTCGTGGACATGGCGCACCGCCTCGGGATCCGCTCCGACCTGCCCGCGGTGTGTGCCATCACGCTCGGGAGCGTCGCCGTCAATCCCGTCGAGATGACCAACGCCTACGCGACGCTCGCCGCACGAGGCGTGCGGCGCCGCGCCAACCCGCTCCTCCAGGTGCGGTCCCCCGGCGGCAGGATCGATCCCAACATCGTGCCCAAGGGAAAGCGGGTCGTCGAGGAGAACGTCGCCGACCTGGTCACGTACGCGTTGGAGGATGTCGTGGAGTTCGGGACGGGAGCCTCGGCGGAGCTGAGCTCCTGGCCGGCCGCGGGGAAGACCGGCACGGCGCAGGACAACGTCGACGCGTGGTTCTGTGGCTACACCGTCCAGATCGCGACCTGCGTCTGGGTGGGCTTCCCCAAGGGACAGATCCCGCTGGAGAACATCCAGGGGGTGCCGGAGGTCTTCGGCGGCACGATCCCGGCCGCGATCTGGCAGGATTTCATGGAGATCGCGATGGAGGGCAAGAAGGCGGTCGCCTTCCCGGAGCCTTCGTTCGACCAGCAGACCGTGACGCCGTCGGCGGAGGCTCCGATCCCGCCGCCGCCGGCCCCGAGCCCGTAGCCCAGTCCTTGGCCGAGCGAGGAGCCGTCGCCGTCGCCGACGCCGACGCCGCCCCCCCCTTCGCCCACACCCCCGTCTCCGACGTTGCCGCCGACGCCGAGCCCCTCGTCGGCTTCGCCGGCAGCCCCGGTCAGCGCGCGGGCCGGCGACCGGGGAGGCTAGTCGAGGCTTCCCTGGCCTCTGCGGGCGGAGCGACAGGCAACGTGGCCACGATCGAGGTGCCGCGTCCGGGGTTGGATCGGATCACGAACGTTCCGTTCGCCAGTTCGACGCGCTCGCGCATCGAGGCGAGACCCACTCGACCCTGTCGGAGGAACTCCCGGGTCATCGCGCTGTCGAATCCCCGGCCGTCGTCCTCGACCTCGACCCGAAGCGACGTGGCGGTCGTCTCGACGGACACGACCACTCGGCCGGCGCGCGCGTGCTTGGCGGCATTGGTGAGCGCCTCCTGCACGACTCGGTAGGCGAGGGTCTCGAGGTCGGACGACATCGGGCGGGGGAGCGTGCCCACGAGGTCGGTCTCCACACCTTGTTCGACCCCGAAGCGTGTGACGGCCTCCCGGAGCGCGGGCATCAGCCCACGCTCTTCGAGCACCGGTGGCCGGAGTCCCGACATCAGGAAACGAAGGGCGTCCGCCTCGTCGGCCAGCTCCTTCCGCACCTTCGAGAGCACCTCGACACCCCGCTCGACGTCTCCCGCGCCGATCATCAGAAGTGCGGCTTCGAGAGAGAGCGACGCGGCCGAGACGCCCTGGACCGGTCCGTCGTGGAGGTCGCGCGCGATCCGGTTGCGCTCCGATTCGATGGCTGAGTTCGTCCGTCGCAGCAAGCTGGTGCGATCCTCGTCCTTCTCCTGGAGGAACTTCAGGAGGGAGCGGATCGTCTGGTCGGCAGCCTTGCCGGGCGTCACGTCGCGGATCAGCACGAGTCGTCGAGGCGGTTCGGTGGGGATCTCGGAGACACGAGACTCCAGGTACAGAGGCGTGCCGTCCGAGCGTTGGAGCTGCGCCTGACCGGCTGACGGCAGTTCGGCGAACCTGGCATCGGCGCCGTCGAGGGACGCCGCCAGCGCTTGCCAGCGCTGCCCGACGACCGTGGCGCGATCCAGATGCACCATCTGACAGAACGCTTCGTTCGTCCGCATGACGACGTCGTTGACGTCCAGCTCGACGATCCCGTCGACCGCCGCGTCGAACACGAGGCGCAGATGCTCCTCGGAGCTCTTCAGGGTCTCGTTCGCTTCGCGGACGCGCTCCAGTGCGGCGTCGGTGTCCGCGAGCGCGGTCTCCTTCTGGCCGAGGGCCCGCCGCACGGACTCGCTCGCCTGCGTCACGGTGATCTGGTTCGCGATGATCCGGACGGCGACCGCGATCGCGAGGACGCCGATGAACAGGCCGGTCTGCAACAGGGTGAGTCCTCGGCTTTCGCTGAGCACGCCGGTAATCAGGAGTGCGGCGCACGTCGCGATCACGGCGACACTCGTCAGGATCGGTCGTGCGAAACGGGAGGGTCGCGGAAGCGTCTTCACCGGTCTGATCACGAGGTAGGAGGCGACCAGAGCGAGTGGCGACAATGCGATCGGCAGCTCGATCGCCGCGTTCGGCGCGTCTTCGGCCATGTGGGTCCACTGCCACCCGAACGTCAAGACGGCGGCGCCGAGCCCTGCGAACACCATCGCGCGCGCGACATGGGCCCGGGTCGGGATCCAGATCGCGAGGGCGGGATACGTCGCGACGAGGAACGCGGCGACCAGCGCGAAGGTCACCGCCGAGGCCGAGACGTCCGCAGTCGCGAAGGTCGGCAGGATCAGCACGTAGCCCGCCGTCGTCAGGGCGCAGACGATGAGTGCGGCATCGGTCACCAGCTCCCGGCGATCTCCCGGTGGCACGTGGTGCCTGATCTCGCTGCGGAACCCGCGGATGAGGGGGATCAGGGGAAGGAGGAAGAGCAGGTCGGCGAATCGCGGTTCGACCCCGGATCCCGTGATCCCCACGACGAAGACGAGGCCGATGACCGCGGAGCCGATGAGGAACGTGAGCCCGACGGCGCGTGAGCTTCGCGCCACCTTTCCCTCACGCATGGCGAGCAACACGACGCCACCCATGAACCAGGCCACGGCGTAGATCAGGTTGACGACAAGTCGGCGGCGATCGGGATCGTCCGGGACCATCAGATAGACGCCGACAACGGCCAGGGTCGTCAGGCCGAGCACGAGGGCCGCTGCTGCGCGCCGTGGTTGAGGGATCTCGGGCATGGGGGTGCAATGATGCCGCCTCGCCCCCCGTTACTCCATCACCCGATGGTGCGAGTACCCGGTCGAATGACCTACGACGCCGAGGCCATCGCCGTGGGAGTCGTGCTCACTCGATGAGCCGACGCCGGAGCGC
>JBKKAE010000390.1:0-2512 GCA_046714835.1 Actinomycetota bacterium
GCTGTACTCGTTCTGCACGGTGACGAACCGGCGGATGCCCTTCTCCTTCGCCGCCTCCTCCGCCTCGTCAAGCTGCTCCGCCGAGAAGTTCGAGCAGCCGATCTCGCGCACCTTGCCCTCGTCGACCAGCCGGGACATCGCGGTGAGCGTGTCGCCGATCGGCGTTGTGTCGTCGGGCGTGTGCAGCAAGTAGACGTCGATCCGATCGGTCCCCAGCCGTGTCAGGCTGTCCTCGCACGCGCGCGTCGCCCACACGGGGTCGCCGCCGCTGAGTCCGTCGGGCGGTGTCCGCATCCCGAATTTCGAGACGATCACCGCCTCGTCGCGTCGCGACCGGAGCGCCTCGCCGAGGAATTCCTCGGAAACGCCGCTCCCGTACAGGTCGGCGGTGTCGAAGAGCGTGGCGCCGACCTCGAAGGCGGCGTCCACAACCTCCTTCGCGCGAGCCTCGTCGATGCGGCGCCCGAAGTTGTTGCAACCGACCCCGGCCAGCGGCACGGGGATCGACCCGATCGAGCGCATCTCCACCCGACCATCCTCCCAGTCAAGGAATGTCTCGACGACGGCCCGGTTCCCGTCGATATGGACTTCACGACGGAGGAGGCCGAGTACCTGCGGTCTCAACCATTGGGACGCCTCGCGACCGTCGCCGAGGACGGCCAGCCGGACAACGCGGCGGTCGTCTTCCGGCTCGAGGACGATGGATCGATCCTGATCGGCGGGATGAACGTGACCGGCACACGCAAGTGGCGGAACGTCGAGGCCGGGAACGACAAGGTGGCGTTCGTGGTGGACGACCTCGCGTCCACGAAGCCGTGGCGGCCTCGCGGTATCCGCATCTACGGACGAGCCGAGCTCGTCGAGATCGACGGGCCGTTCGGGCCCGGGAAGTACCTCCGGATCGTCCCCGAGGTGTCGTGGAGCTGGGGCGTCGTGCCCGACGGCGACCGGTTCCACCGGCGCCGGACCGTCCACCGAACCTAGGGTTCGGCGATCTCCCGCGGGTGGAGCAGGCCGAACAGGTACGCGTCGGTGAGCGCCTCCCACGACGCCTCGATGATGTTCTCGCTCACGCCGACCGTGGTCCACGACCGTTCGCCGTTGGACGAATCGATCAGCACCCGGACCACGGCGCCGGTCCCGTGGGTCTCGGCGAGGACGCGGACGCGGTAGTCCTCGAGCTCGATGTGCCGGAGCTCGGGATAGTCGTTCGTGAGCGCCTTGCGGAGCGCGTCGTCAAGCGCGCCGACGGGGCCGTGGCCCTCGGCGGACTCGATGTGACGCGAGCCCTTGGTGCGGACCTTGACGGTGGCCTCCGCGAGCGGCGGCTCGCCGTCCTCGACCCGCTCCTCCACGTGCACGCGGTAGCTCCCGATCTCGAAGAACGGCTGGGTCCAGCCCGAGGCGCGACGCATCAACAGCTCCAGGGACGCGTCGGCGAGCTCGAACGTGTAGCCGCGCGCCTCGCGCTCCTTCAACTCGTTCAGGATCGCCGGGACGGCCGCGTCGTCGATCTCGAGGTCGAACTCGGTCGCCTTCATCTTCAGGGTCGCGGCGCCTCCGAGGTCGGAGGCGACCACCCCGCGCCGGTTGCCGACGGCGGCCGGCGCGACATGCTCGTAGGCCTCGCTGAAACGAGCGACGCCGCTCGCGTGCAGTCCGGCCTTGTGGGTGAAGGCGAAGCGACCGGCGTACGGCTGGCGCGAGTCGGGAGCGACGTTGGCCACCTCGGCCACGTAGTGGGCCAGCTCGGTCAGATGCTCCACGGCGCCCTCGGGCAGGCAATCGGCATCCATCTTCAGGACGAGGTTGGCAGCGATCGGCACGATGTCGGCGTTGCCGGTCCGCTCGCCGTAGCCGTTCACGACCCCCTGGACCTGGAGGACGCCGGCATCGACGGCCGCGAGGGCGGAGGCAACCGCGCACCCGGCGTCGTTGTGCGTGTGGATCCCGAGCGGAACGTCGCGCACGCGCTCGCGAACCTCGCCCACGATCCGCGCGACCTCCGACGGGAGCGTGCCGCCGTTCGTGTCGCAGAGCACCAGCCGCTCGGCGCCCTCCTCGGCGGCGGCCTCCAGCACCCGGAAGGCGAAGTCACTGTTCCCCAGGTAGCCGTCGAAGAAGTGCTCGGCGTCGAAGAACACCCGGCGTCCCTGTCCGCGGAGATGCTTCACGGTATCGCGGACCATCGCCACGCCTTCGTCGAGATCGGTGCGCAACGCCTTCTCGACGTGCACGTCCCAGCTCTTTCCGACGAAGCACACGGTCTCGGTGCCGGCGTCCAGGAGGTCACGCAGGATCGCGCTCTCCTCCGCCTTCTCCCCCGCCCGCCGGGTCATCCCGAAGGCAACGAGCTCGGCGTTGGCGAGCTTCTCCTTGATGGCCAACCGGAAGAACTCCGTGTCGCGAGGGTTGGCGCCGGGCCAGCCGCCCTCGATGTAGGGCAGGCCCAGCTGGTCGAGCTTCAGCTCCAGGTTGGCGACGACGGAGATGAGGTCGGCGTTGCCGGTCC
>JBKKAE010000391.1:0-6389 GCA_046714835.1 Actinomycetota bacterium
CGGCCGCGCCGCCGCTCCCGGGAACGCGATGGCCGAGGACGACTACGAAACGTGGCGGGCCGACACGCTCTCGGGCACACCCGAGCAGGTCCTCGAGCGCGTCGCCGCGTTCGAGTTGCTGGGCGTCAGCGAGATCATCGTGGCGCCCTGGGTGCTGCCGTTCGCGATCCACGAACCCGAGCAGGTCGAGTTGTTCGCCGAGCGCGTGATCGCGGCCACGCGAGTGAGCTGATGGAGCCGCGTGCGGCCGTCCTGGCCGTCTTGGAAGAGGAAGCCGCGCCGTTGCACTGGACGAAGATCCAGGACCTGGCACTCCGCCGCGGCTATCTCGATCCGTTCGAGCATCCGGACGTGCGGAGGCAGGTGCAGACCACGCTCAGGGACCTGGCGCGTGAAGGTCTCGTCGTGAAGCAGGCGAAAGGCGTGTACTACGCGGCTGAGCGCGCCGACGACGACTGAGCCTTCTTCCGACCTGCTGCCTTCTTGCGGCTCGCCGTCTTCTTCCGACCACCGGTCGCCTTCCGGGGACGGCCGCGTCGCTTGAGCGCCGCGGAGGCCGCCTGCCCCGATCCGGCCATCTTGCGTGGACGTCCCGGGCGGGGTCGGCGGGCGCCGGCGACCAGCTCCGTCACGTGGGACGCGCAGAGATCCTTCGCGAAGTTCCCTCGCGTGACCTTGATCGTCACTGTCTCGGTGGCGGGTTTCCCGCACACGTCACACACCACGATCGTTCTCTCGGCCATGCGCGATTCCTCTCGGTCGGGTTCAGGGTAGCATAGCGGAGAACCCTCAGGGTTGGGATGTTCGATGCGTCAACGCCGGTAGTCCACTCCCGATATCCCCTCGAGTTTCTCGAAGCGATGTTCGGCCTCGACCCATCGGAGCGTGCCGGAACGCGACCGCATCACGAGCGAATACGTCGTCGCGCCGTCCGGCCAGTAGCGCACGCCCTGGAGCAGCGAGCCCTCGGTGATGCCGGTAGCGGCGAAGAACACGTCCTTGCCGGACACGAGGTCGTCCGTCGTCAACACGCGTTCCGGATCGAGCCCGGCGCTCTGGAGCTGTTCGCGTTCCTCGTCGGTTCGCGGCGCGAGGCGTCCCTGGATCGCGCCTCCCATGCACTTCAGCGCCGCGGCGGCGATGACCCCTTCGGGGGTGCCGCCGATCCCCAGCAACAGGTCCACGCCGGCGCGAGGTGCCGCCGCGGAGATCGCTCCTTCGACGTCGCCGTCGGTGATCAGGAACACCCGCGCACCCACATCCCGGACGGCATCGATGATCGCTTGGTGTCGAGGTCGATCGAGGATCATCACCGAGACCTCCTCGGGCTTCTTCCCCTTCGCCTTCGCCACCTGCCGGACGTTCTCCTCCGGCGGCGCGGTCACGTC
Source organism: Actinomycetota bacterium (assembly GCA_046714835.1). Taxonomy (GTDB): domain Bacteria; phylum Actinomycetota; class UBA4738; order UBA4738; family HRBIN12; genus JAJNBA01. Next base: position 1,389 of record JBKKAE010000391.1, read on the forward strand.
GATCACGTCTGCGGCCTCCGCTCCGGTCGCGATCTTCTCCATGTAGACGGCGACGTCGGGGAAGAGCATCGTGCCGCGCTCCGCGAGCGCGATCACCGAGACGGCGTTGGGCTGCCCCGTCGCCGTCAGGCGCGTCCCGTCGATCGGGTCGACCGCGACGTCGACCGCCGGACCGGACCCGTTCCCGACGGATTCGCCGTTGTAGAGCATCGGCGCCTCGTCCTTCTCGCCCTCGCCGATGACGACCACGCCGTCCATCGAGACCGAGTCGATCATGTGACGCATCGCGTCGACAGCCGCCTGATCCGCAGCGATCTTGTCGCCGCGGCCGATCCAGCGCCCGGCGGCGAGCGCGGCGGCCTCGGTCACGCGCGCGAGCTCCATCGCGAGGTTGCGGTCGGGTCGGATCCGGTTCGTCATCGGAGCACCTCCAGGACCTCGTGGGGACGGGCGCCGCCGAACAGCACCCGGTGGATCGCGTCGTGATAGGGGAGCTGGACGCCGCGCTCGGATGCGAGGCGCCGCACGTGCCGGGTCGATTCCACGCCTTCCACCGTGAGCCCGCCGGCCTCGAGCTCGCGGAGGGTGTCGTCCGGAGGATCGCCGGTCCCAACGAGCTCCCCGTAGAGACGGTTCCGGCCGCCGAGGCTCGTGACGAGTTGATCGCCGATCCCCGCGAGACCCATCGCCGTCTCGGACCTGCCGCCGAGCTCGGTCACGAGCGTGACGATCTCGTGCGCCGCCCTCGTGAACAGCGCGGCCTTCGCGTTCTGATAGCCGATCCCCGTGCTCTTGCCGAGACCGTCGAGCAGTCCGAGCCCGATCGCGGCCACGTTCTTCATCATCGAGCAGAGCTCGACGCCGATCACGTCGTCGGAGAAGGAGAGCTGATAGCGACGGTCGTCGAACGGCTTGCCCGCGCCCTCGGCGACCGACACGATGCTCGCGGCCCAAACGGCGGCGGTGGGGAGCCCCTCCGCGAGCTCGCGGGCAAGGCAGGGGCCTCCGACCACGACGACGCCGATCCCGGAGAGCTCCTCGCCGTAGACCTCGCTCATGCGCTTTCCCGTCGTCGGTTCGAGTCCCTTCGCGACGGAGACGGCCACGCGAGCACCCGCGACGTGCTCGCGCACCATGGAGGCGAGCGATCGAGCCCCCGCCGAGTTCGCGGCCAGCACGGCGATCTCCACGTCGCGGGCGGCCGCCTCGAGCTCGTTGGGACTCCGCAGCTCGACGCCGTCCGGGAGGTGCTCCGGGAGGAGTGGATGCTTCCGCTCCTCCCGCATCGCCGCGTAGGCGGCCAGGTCGTGCTCGTTCGCCCACAGCGACGTGGGGAGTCCGGCCCGCGCCGAATGCATCGCGAACGCCGTTCCCATCGCGCCGGCCCCGAAGACCGTCACTCTCGCCACCTGCTCACGATAGCCGCGGGCCAGCCGAGGCCGCCACGTCGGATACGCTTCGGCGGATCATGGCCGAGCAGCGATACCTCCAGGTCGACGACTACGAGCCCGTCGCGAAGTCGAAGCTCCCCGCCGACGTGTACGACTACTACGCCGGTGGCGCGGGGGACGAGCGGACGCTCGGGGAGAACCTGAAGGCGTTCGACCGCTGGGTGCTCCGCCCGCGAATCCTGCGGGGGTCGAGCTTCCCGGATCCCTCCACCGAGCTCCTCGGCACGCGTGTCGAGTTCCCCGTCCTCGTCGCGCCCTGGGCATACCAGGGAAGGGCGCATCCCGACGGTGAGCGAGGCACCGTGGTCGGCGCCGCCCGAGCCGGCACCATCCCGGTGGTGTCCTCGACCGCGGTCGACGTCCTCGAAGAGATCGCGGCGGCGACCGACGGGGCGAAGTGGTGGCAGCTGTATCTCTTCGCCGATCAAGAGCGGTCGGCGGAGATGCTCGGACGAGTCGCTGCGGCCGGATACGAAGCGATCTGCTGGACCGTGGACTTCCCCGTGACGGGCCTTCGGCATCGCGACACGCGGAGCGGGTTCGTGATGCCGTTCGGGATCGGCAACGCCGACTACGAGTTCGAGCCCAACATGACGTGGGATCACCTCGCGTTCATCCGAGAGCACGCTCCGGATCTCCCGATCCTGGTCAAGGGGATCCTCACGGCCGAGGACGCGTTGCTTGCGGTCGAGCACGGCGCCGACGCGATCGTGGTGTCGAACCACGGTGGACGGCAGCTCGATGCATGCCCGGCATCGCTCGACGTCTTGCCCGAAGTGGTCGAGGCGGTCGGCGGACGCCTGCCTGTCCTGATGGACGGGGGCGTCCGCCGGGGGACCGACGTCTTGAAGGCGATGGCGCTCGGGGCGGCGGCGGTCATGGTGGGACGACCCGCTGCGTGGGCTCTGGCAGCGGAGGGCGAGGACGGGGTGGCGGGCGTGCTCGGCATCTTCCGCGCGGAGGTCGAGAACGCGATGGCGCTCACCGGCTGCCGCTCGGTCGCGGAGATCGGGCGAGAGCTCGTCGGACCGGCACCGTAGACACACGCGTCAAGACGCGAGTCGGCGAGCGCCTTGGGCTGTTCTTGTGGACGATGATCCGGTTCAAGCGAGTGATCTGATCGGTGCCGCGGTGCTGGTCGGGATCACGTATCAACCGCCAACCGCTGAACCATCGCATGTGCAGGTACATGGAACCGTCCTTCGTGTGGACGAGTCGGTTATCGAGGTCGAGCGACCGGGCAGTACTACGTTCGCACTTCCACCCGCACCTGAGGCCTTCTCCCGCGCCGAGCCCGGCGTGTATACCCTCCGATCGACGGGCGAGGAAGTACAGGGTCTCGACTACACAGCACAGTTCACCGTCATGATGCAGTCCGACGAACTCCCGGACGACTCGTCGTGACCGGCGTGGACGGGCTCACCGACGGTCTGACACCCTTCCCACGATGCCCGGCTACGACCTTCACACGCACTCGGACCGATCCGACGGGACGCTTCCACCCGCCGAGGTGATGGTGCTCGCCGCGCAGCGCGATCTCGCGGGGGTCGCCCTCACCGATCACGACACGTTCGACGGGCTCGAGGAAGCGGCGGCCACGGCGAGTGAGCTCGGGCTCGACTTCGTCCCCGGGGTCGAGTTCTCGGCCGAGTACGACGGCGCGAGCCTGCACATCCTCGGCTACTGGGTCGACCCGGATGACGTGGCGATCGAGGCGGAGCTGCTGCGCCTCACCGCGACCCGCTTCCGGCGAGGGGAGATGATCGTCGAGAAGCTGCACGAGCTCGGCTTCGACATCTCGATCGAACGCGTGCGGGAGCTCGCCGGCGGAGATGCGATCGCGAGACCGCACATCGCCGAGGCGATGGTCGAGGCCGGGATCGTCGCCGACGAGAAGGAGGCGTTCGACCGCTACATCGCCGACGACGGCCTGGCCTACGTCCCGAAGCATGCGCTCCCGCCGATGGAAGCCCTCCGGCTGATCGGTGACGCGGGAGGGGTCTGCGTGCTCGCCCATCCCGGCATGTGGCGAGGCAACGACACCGTGCCCGACGAGCTCATCGAGGAGATGGCGACTGCGGGGATGGTGGGCCTGGAGGTCCGGCATCCGGACCACGACGACCAGATGCGAGCGAAGTACGCGGCGATCGCGGAACGCCTCGGTCTCGTCGCGACGGCCGCGTCCGATTGCCACGGCGAGCGCTACGGCTTCCGGATGGGGCAGGAACGTACGGATGTCGAGACGTTCGCGGAGTTGAAGCGGCGCGCCGGAAGGGCATCTCAGATCTGAGATGGGCCGCCGAGGACGCGAGCCCTGACCGTCACGGCCCAAGAAAGGCCCATGCCACAAGCGGTATGGCCTGGAAGCATGGACCGACCGAAACCGAGTCATATCGGAACGGAGATCGAACGTGGGCCCGACGCGATGACGATCGAGATGGTCTTCCTGGACATCGGCGGCGTGCTCTACGACGACACCGTGTACGCGCGCGCCTGGCATCGCGCTCTGCGGGATGCGGGCGCGCGCTTCACCGACGCCGAGTTCGACGAGGAGTACGGGAGGGCGCGCACGGAGCAGTCGGGGTCGTTCCGGCGCCGTCTCATCGCGCGGTTCCTCCCCGAAGGAGACCTCCGCGAACTGGAGACGCTCGCCGCTCGCTACTGGCACTATCCGCCGTCCGCTCTCTACGAGGACGTGGTGCCGTGCCTCGAGACGCTGAAGGGCGGATACCGTCTCGGGGTGATCGCCAACCAGCCGGGCGAGGTTCGCTCGGCGATGCGACGCGATGCCCTCGAGCCGTTCTTCGAGGTGTGGGGCGTGTCTGACGAGCTCGGCGTCGGAAAGCCCGATCCCGCCCTCTTCGAGCTCAGCGTCGAAGCTGCCGGGGTCGCTCCAGTCGAAAGCGTCATGGTTGGCGATCGTCTCGACTACGACATGCGACCTGCTGCCGAGGTGGGCATGCGCACGATCTGGATGCTGCGCGGCGAGGCACCCGACGAGCCCACCGCCGAGCAATTGGCGGAAACCGATGGGGCGATCAGGAGTCTCGCCGAGCTGCCTGCAGAGCTGGAACGGCTCTCGTCGTCATGAGCACCACCGAGACCGGCGGATCGAGGCACGTCCTCGTCGTCGGTGCCGGGTTCGCGGGGCTGTACGCGGCCATGGGTCTGAAAGATGCCGTTGCCGCGGGCCATCGCGTGACGGTCGTGAACCAGGAGAGCTTCTTCCAATACCAGCCGTTCCTGCCCGAGGTGGCCTCGGGGACGATCGACCCCCGGGCGGCGGTGGTGCCGCTCCGGCGCGTGCTGAAGCACTGCCGGATCGTGATCGGCGCGGTCACCCGCGTGGATCACGACGCTCGCGAGGTGCACATGCGCGCGGCGGGTGGGGACGAGCGGACGATCGGCTACGACATCGTGGTGCTCGCCCCCGGCTCGCGTTCGCGTGTCCTGCCGGTGCCCGGGCTCGCCGAACACGGGATCGGATTCAAGACGGTCCAAGAGGCGATCTATCTCCGGAACCACGTCCTGGCGCGGCTCGACGTCGCGG
>JBKKAE010000392.1:0-5999 GCA_046714835.1 Actinomycetota bacterium
CGGCAAGTCGGTGGCGCTGCTCGCCGCGGCGCTGCAAAGAAGCGACGCCTGCTCCTTGCCCATGACCCGCGAGATGGCGGGCAGGGTCCGTCGCGTCGCCGCACAAGAGCCGGTGTCCGCCCATCACGTACAGATCCCCCACCTGAGGCCTCGCCTGGCTCGGAGCTGCCGGGATCTCATCCGGGTCGGCGAGGCCGAGTTGCGCTTCGACCTCCGCGGCAGAGGCCAGGTCCGCGAAGAGCATCCGAATGTCTTCGGAGTTCGTCTCGATCGAGGCGAGCAACTCAGCCAGTGATCCCGCATCGGCGTCCGCCAGCGCGGCGAGCGGATCGAGGCTCACGAGCAGCTTGTCCGCCTCCTTCTCGTCGACGTCGAGCAGAAGGACCGGAACGACCATCTCGGGGTCCATGGAGCGCCGCAGATGCCCGTCGACGATCTCGAGCGAACCGTCGGTGCGCTCCCGGGCCAAGATCGCGTCTGCGAACCCGACCTCTTCGAGCAGCGCGCGGAGCGCGCGGCGCTGACGCTCGGGATGTCGCCGCCAGTTCCGCGGGTTCTCTTGGAGGTCGCCGGCGCGCACGCGCCGAAGCTCGACGACGCGGTCGCGGATCTCAGGCGACGTCATCGCGGCCCCCCTCCTGCTTTGCCGGGTGGTAGACGCAGGCGCAGGACGGGTCGCCACAGCCGGGAAGCGTCACCGCTCCCGAGGTGACGAGCGTGGTCACGATCTGCTCGAGCTCATCCAGCTCCATCACGTGCACCGACCCCTCGTCGTCCGCCCCGTCGGGCACGGGCTCCGTCCAGCCCTCCAGGCCAGGCTTGGAACGCGCTCGGTGACCGAGCCAGAACTTCGCGTCGGTCCGCGCCACCTCGATCTCACGCTTCAGCCGCGCCCGGGCGATGGACTCGTCCACCCTCGCGAAGTACACCCGGAGCTCCGGCGTCGATGGCCGCTCCGCGTGGCGGCCTTCCGCGCGCTGGCGAAGCTCCCGGAAGGTCCTCGGCGAGATCCCGGCCGCCTGCGCGGCCACGTGGTCGGTCGCACCCGCCTCGACCGCGGACAAGATTAGGGACTTCTGCTCCTCGGTCAGCCGGCTCCCTCTCGTGCGTCGACGACCTGCCGGAGGACCCGCTGCGTTCTTCCCGTTCGACATGCCTCAACCCCCTCGTCCAGATGGTTGGGCGTGTCCTAGGGATCAGATCTGTCCTTTGCGAACCCGCCCAGCCAACTACCGCACACCGGTTCCCTATTGATGTGCGTGCCCACAGGGTCGGATCGCAGATCCGCGGCGCCCGGCGCAACCGGGCATTGCCTCACGCGGAGAACATCATACGCCCGAGGCGGAACGTGCGCGCGATTGATCCATCCGCGCGAACGCGGTCACGTTGATGGCCCAGCTGACGAGTCAACCCGCGTATTCCTCGAAGCGACGAGCCCAGATGGCTGCTGCTGGTGCATCCGGATCGCACATGCCGCAGTGTGGCTGCCTTGCGTACAGCGCGACGCGGTTCGACTCAGCGGTCGGGTCAAGGAACTGCATGACGGCGCGACAAGCGAGGCCGCGAAGCGGCCCTTGCCCGACGGCCTCGAAGATCGTCTGGGCGGCGAGCATGGTTCCGGCCATGACCGAGACGAACCCGACCGCGAATGCGGCGGCGCCAGCAGGGCCCGCGGTTACCGGAACGGCAAGCAAGCTCGCGCCCAGCCATGCGGGTAGCGAGGCTGACTGATGGAGCCCGAGGGGAAGGGTCAGGATCGCTCTATGACGGCGGACAGACAATCGGCGCATAGGTCAGGTCCGTCGTCCAGCAGGAAAGACCGTCGCGCTGCCGGTCGTCATCGCGACGGGCTTGCCGTCGGCGTCGTCGATCCGCGCGGTCGAGACGGCGATCGTCTGACCTCGTTGCTCGACGGTCGCCCGCGCGACGAGATCCCGCCCGGTCCGGCGACACGGGACGGAGGAAGTTGACCTTCAGGTCGACGGTTCCGAGGAGGGTCCCACACGGCAGCGTGGTCGTCTCCGCCGTGTCGATCGCCTGATCGCCGGGGGCGGGACGCAGGCGCGAGATCGTAGCGACTGGGAGTACGCTTCGCCTCCCAGCTGACGGAGAACGCCCCGGATGGTCTGTCCTAACTGCAGCTCCGAGAACGAGACCGGCCGCAAGTTCTGCAAGGAATGTGGGTCGGCCCTCGTCATCGTCTGCCCGGCCTGCACGTCGCCCAACGCGCCCGACAGCAAGTTCTGCGGCGAGTGCGGGGCCGCGCTCGGAACGAGCGCGGCTCCGCCACTGCCCACGGTCGCCCCGCCGGCGCCGTCGACGGAGCGCCGTCTGGTGTCGATCCTGTTCGCGGACCTGGTCGGTTCGACCAACCTCGCGGAGGGGCGCGACCCGGAGGAGGTCCGTGACCTGCTCTCCCGCTACTTCGACGCCGCGCGCGAGACGATCGAGCGCTACGGCGGGCTCGTCGAGAAGTTCATCGGTGACGCGGTTATGGCCGTCTGGGGAACCCCCACCGCCCACGAGGACGACGCGGAGCGCGCGGTCCGAGCCGCGCTCGACCTACTCGAAGCCGTCGAAGCGCTCGGCGCCGAGGTGGCGGCGGATCTCCGGGCTCGCGCCGGCGTCCTCACGGGCGAGGCCGCGGCCACCGTCGGCGCCGTCTCGCAAGGGATCGTCGCCGGCGACCTGGTGAACACCGCCTCGCGGCTGCAATCGATGGCCGAACCGGGTTCCGTCCTCGTGGGCGAAGCGACCTTCCGGGCGACCGGGAGGGCGATCGCGTTCGAGCCGATCGGCGAGCTCACGCTGAAAGGCAAGGACGCACCCGTCCCGGCGTGGCGCGCCCTCCGCGTGCTCGGCGAGCGAGGAGGCGCCGGACGGGGCGAGGCGATCGAGCCGCCCTTCGTCGGCCGGTCGGAGGACCTCCGACAGATCAAGGAGCTGCTGCGCTCGACCGGGACCGAACGGCGGGCGCGGCTCGTCTCGGTCAGCGGCATCGGTGGGATCGGCAAGTCGCGCCTCGCGTGGGAGCTCCGGAAGTGGATCGACGGGCTCGTCGAAAACGTCTGGTGGCACCAGGGCCGCTGCCCCTCGTACGGCGACGGCGTCACCTTCTGGGCGCTCGGCGAGATGGTGCGGATGCGCGCGCGGATCGCCGAGACCGACGATCTCGCGTCGTCCCGGCGCAAGCTCTCGGCAACCGTGGCGGAGTTCGTGCCCGACCCGGACGAGCGGCGGTGGATCGAACCGCGTCTCGCGCATCTGCTCGGGCTCGAGGCCGCGCCATCGGGCGACCGGGAGGAGCTTTTCGCCGCGTGGCGGACCTTCTTCGAGCGGATCGGCGAGCGAGGCACCACCCTGATGGTCTTCGAGGATCTCCAGTGGGCCGATCCCGGACTGGTGGACTTCATCGAGTCGATGCTCGAGTGGTCCAAGAACCACCCGATCCTGATCGTGACCCTCGCGCGACCCGAGCTCGCGGACCGTCGACCCGGCTGGGGTTCCGGCCAGCGGAGCTTCACCGCTCTGCACCTCGAGCCCCTCCCCGATCCTCTGATCGCCGAGCTGGTCGAGGGGTTCGTCCGAGGCATGCCGTCCGAGAGCATCGAACGGATCGTCGCCCGGGCCGAGGGCGTGCCGCTCTACGCGGTGGAGACCGTCCGGATGCTGGCCGACCGCGGGGTGCTCGAGGCCCGCGGCGACGCTTACACCCTCGTGGGGGAGGTCGGCGCGCTCCAGATCCCCGAGACCCTCCACGCGCTGATCGCCGCCCGCCTGGATGCCCTCGCCCCGGAGGGTCGCGCGCTCCTGCAAGACGCCTCGGTGGTCGGGATCAGCTTCACGATCGAAGGGCTCGCCGCCGTCGCGGGCGAGGACCGGGAGGACGTGGAACCTCGGCTCCGCGAGCTGGTCCGCAAGGAGTTCCTAGAGCTCGAGCTCGATGCCCGCTCCCCCGAGCGGGGGCAGTACACGTTCCTGCAGGCGCTGATCAAGGAGGTCGCCTACTCCACGCTCTCCAAGGCCGACCGGAGGAGCCGGCATCTGGCCACGGCCCACCATCTCGAGGCGCTCGGCGACGAGGAGCTCGCCGGCGTCGTCGCGACGCACTACGTCGAGGCGTTCCGGGCCTCGCCGGAGGGCCCGGAGGCCGACGCCCTCGCGGCCCGGGCCAGGGACTGGCTCTCGCAGGCGGCCCAGCGGGCGCTCTCGCTGGGATCACCGGAGCAGGCGCTCGGCTACGCGGAGCTCGCCCTGGATGTGACGCCGAAGGGTGCGGAGCGAGCCTCGCTCCTGGAGACCGCCGGCATGGCTGCCGGTCTGGCAGCTCAGTTCGCACGCGCCGAAGCGCTCTACGACGAGGCGATCGCCTTGCACGGCGAGCTGGGTGACACCGCCGCGGCCGGCCGGGCGACGGCCGGCCTGTTCGACGTCCTCGTTTTCCTGGATCGGCGAGCCGAGGCGGCCGAGCGGATGGAACGCGCCCTCGATGCACTGGGTGAGCACGGGGACGAGCGGGCCACGGCCGAGCTCTGCTCGAAGCTCGCCCAGGCGCATGCCCTCACCGGATCGCCGGAGGTCGCGGTGGCGTGGGCGGAGCGGGCCCTGGCGATCGCCGAGCGACTGCACCTGGTCGAGGTGATGATCGAGGCGCTCGGTGCGAAGGACCTAGCGCTCTTCAACCTCGGCAGGCACCGTGAGGCGGGCATCCTCGCCCGTGGGGAGCTCGCGCTCGCGGACGAGCTCGGGAGCTTGCGCTACCGCGCCTGGGCCCTCCTCGGGATCGGGGTCTATACCAACGAGGAGGATCCCGCCGGTGCGCTCCAGGCGATGTTGGAGTCCGCCGACGCGGCTCGACGGGCGGGCGATCGTGGGTCCGAGATGGTCGCCCTCCCGAACGCCGCGGAATCGGCGATCGAGCTGGGGAGGTGGGCGGAGGCAGACGAGGCGTTGCGCCGGCTGGAGGGCAGGGAGCTGGCCCCGATGGCCCTCGACGGCATCGCGTTCTGCGAGGTGATGCTCGAGGCGCATCGTGGCCGGCCCGAGTCGGCCACGCAGCGGCTCGCGGAGATGGCGTCGCGGATCGAAGCGGCCGAGTCGATCGCGCTCCGGACCTGGTTCCGCCGCGCGCGATCGCTCGTGCTCCTGTTGAGCGACGACCTCGAGGCCGCGTTCGACGAGGCGATGGGGGCGGTTGGGCTCGATCCGAGCGGCATGAACACACCGCTTTCCGTGCGGGAGGCCGCCCGAGCAGCCGTGTGGTCCGGCGACGCGGAGAAGGTGCAAAGGGCGCTCGACGCCATGGCCGCGCTCCGAGGGCGCTGGATCGACACGGTGCGCCGCACCGCCGAGGCCGGCCTGGCCGCCGTGGAGGGTCGCCGGGAGGATGCGCTGACGGGCTACGACCGCGCGCTCGAGGCGTGGCGGGCGCTCGAGTGACGGCTCGACCTCGCGTTCTGCGCGATCGACATGGCGCACGTGCTCCCGGAGGAGGAGACGACCCGTGAGGCGGTCGAGGAAGCCCGCGCGTTCCTCACCGAGATCGGCGCGGCAGCGCTCCTCGAACGGCTCGAGGCAGCGACCAGGGCGTCGACCCCCGCCCCGGCCCCGTCTTCTTAGGAAAGTGGCGACATGATCCACGTCTCCCGGTCATCCGCACCAGGAAGTATCTGCCGAACTAACAGCCCTATGCCAAGGCGGGAAGCCTCTCTGCTCTGAAGGCCCACAGGGGTTCGCGCGATCGAGCACAGCCGGTTCGGAATCGCCGTGAGGTTCCGACAAGGGGGGATGGAAGAGATGGCGGAACCCCGACGCCGACAACATGCACCCGAACACCCACGACTACGAGCAGCTCGCGGGTATCTACACGCACCTGGACTCCACGACGACGGTCGCGGCCTCGCTGCGCGGCACCGGCTCGGGCCGTGCCGTGAGCACGGTGCAGGCGAACCGGTCGACCACCGTGAAGCGGTTCGCGGACGGCTCCAGGCTCATCACCT